>JANPAP010000457.1:0-5367 GCA_031429975.1 Chitinophagaceae bacterium | reverse complement strand
ATAGTTTGCAATAGTTTGCAAATAGACCTTTCAATTTAGGCATTGATACTCATGAATTACGCATATAAACTTTTTAAATATGAATTATCCAGGTATCGTCTAGCGATTCTTTTTTACTTTTCTCACCTGAAATCTCAATTCCATTGCAACGTAATGAATATTAATATTTCAATAATAAAAGATTGAATTAAATTTCGAAAAGTATCAAAAACAAAAATTAAAATAACTGCTCCCCAAAAAAATGATTGGCAAACTAAGACTAATATTAATTGATTTAATCAGAGGTACAAAAGTATTGCCATTACTGAATGAGCTGCATAAAGAACAATACCTGCCCGAAATTGAGTTGGAAAAAATAAGAAAAGATAAACTCGATAAATTGTTTGCTTCAGCAAAAAAAAATACAAATTATTACAAAGATTTTAAATCATTTGATGAAGTACCTGTTCTTACAAAGGAAATAATTCGACAAAATACACAGGAACTTATCGCTTCAAAATTTTCAGGGAAATTACATAAAAAGCAAAGTGGTGGCTCAACCGGCATACCGCTGGTGTATTACACAACTACTCAATCACAATCCTATTTATGGGCCGGTATTATTATGAGTTGGCAAAATACTGGATATAAAATGGGTGACAGGGTAGCTTTTATTGCCGGTACCTCCTTAATAAAAACCGGTTGGATGTATCAACTGTTTTACAAATTATTCAACATAGATATTTATCCGGCAACACCTTTAAACCAACAAACCATGGAGGCCCATGCTGCAAAAATGATGCAGCGAAAAACAAAAATAATTTATGGATATGCCAATGTGATAAATGAAATGGCCGACTTTATTAAATCAAAACCCAGGGGATATTTAACTCATTTAAAAGGCATCGTTTGTACCGCTGAGATTTTAAAAGAAAATGTAAGAGAAAATATTTCGAATGCATTTGGGGTAAAAGTAGGCAACCAATACGGATGCAATGAAGGCGGCACATCTGCCTACGAATGCCAAGTTGGTAAAATGCACCTCATTAGCAGTAAAATTGTTTATGAACAACATCCCGATGGTTTTATCATTAGTACCGACTTAGCCAATGAAGGTTTTATTATGTTGAAATACGATACCGGCGATATACTTGAATTTGCAGATAGCCCCTGCAGTTGTGGAAGAACTTTTCCGGTAATTAACCGGGTAATTGGCCGGTACAGCGATATTGTGGTTGATAAATACAACAACAGATTGCATGATTCCTTCTTTTATTTTCTTTTTAAATACGAGCCTACCGTTAAACAATATCAAGCAGTTTTTAATAACGAAAATATTACGGTTACCATTAAAACAGATGATACCAAACCAATTGAAGCATATCAAAAATATATGGATGAATTACAAGAACAGGTAAAATTTGAACGGTATACCCTGCTTTTAAACGAGCCCTTTATTTTATTAAAAAATGGCAAGCATAAACAAATTGTAGATAACCGTATTTTAAAAACTTAGTTATTAATTAATATTCAAAAATGGCTATCAAAATTATTTTGAATATATTTAATTAAATAATAACAGCTAATTAAAAAACTGCGGTATTAAATTTTAACCCTTTTAAATAACCCATTATTAATAAAACTATGCGGATATGGATTGACATTTCTAACTCTCCACATGTAAACATGTTTTACAGTTTGATTAAAGAGTTGGAATCGGAAGGGCATCAAATAATCATTACATCTAGGCCATTGGCAAATACCATTGCATTACTCGATCAGAAGGGATTGCAGCATACAACCATTGGAGAACATTATGGAAAAGATTTTTTGAAAAAAGTATTTGGCTTCCCCATCAGGATACTGCAACTGAAAAAATTTTTAAAAGATAAAAATATTGATGTTGCCGTTTCGCAAAGTTCATTCCACTCGCCGGTTGTTGCCAGGTTGATGGGCATACCATCTATTTACACCAACGATAATGAACATGCAATGGGTAACAAACCTGCATTTTTTTGTGCAACACAAATTTTAATTCCAGAAAATTTACCCATAAAAAATATTGCGAAAACCGGCATCTCAATAAAAAAAATAAAACAATATCCCGGCGTAAAAGAAGGTATTTATTTGTGGAGCAAGGGTGAAGCAATACAGGAAAAAAGAAAACAACAAAATCCTGCAACCATTAAAATCTATATCAGGCCCGAGCCGCAAACGGCACAGTATTATAAAGGCAAAGAAAATTTTTTAGATGAAACCATTATTGCATTGCAGGATAAATATGCCATCATTGTTTTACCCCGAGATGCCAATCAATCAAAACATTATAAGCAAGAAAAATTTCATGCTACTTATGTTCCGGATAACCCTTTAAGCTTTGATGATATTGCTGCCGATTGCAGTATATTTATCGGAGCCGGAGGTTCTATGACAAGAGAATTAGCAATACTTGGCATACCCACTATTTCTGTTTATCAGGATGATTTATTGGAAGTGGACCAGTTTCTTATTTCAAAAAATTTGATGCTGCATGAACCAGAACTTACCCCTGAAAAAGTTATCAGCTATTTAGAAAGTTTACAAAATAAACCGCCTGCTTTAGAATTAATGAATAAAGGCAAAGAGGCATATTATTTATTAAAAAATGAAATTTTAAAATTCGAAAAAAAATGACAAGAGTTGCATTAATTGGCGCAGGCAAAATGGGCATTTCTCACTTGGCAATATTGGGGGCACACCCCGATGTACAGGTAGTGGGTGTTGCAGATACATCAAAAATTGTTACCGATGTATTGGGCAAATATTCAAACTTTGAATGTTTTGCAGATTATCAGAAAATGTTGGACAAAACCAAGCCAGACGCAGTTTTTGTGGCCGCCCCCACAAAATATCACGGTACCATTGTAAAAGAATTATTAAACAAAGGCATTCATGTTTTTGTTGAAAAACCTTTTTGCCTCAGTGTAAATGAAGGAGCCGAACTGGTTGCATTATCAAAGCAAAAAAAACTGGTAACACAGGTTGGATATCACAATAAATTTATCGGCACATTTGAAGAAGCAAAAAAAATTGTCAGCAGTGGCGGCATTGGTGAGATTGAACATTTTTTAGGCGAAGCTTACGGACCGGTTGTAGTTAGAAAAAAACAAGAAACCTGGCGGTCGAAACCAGAAGAAGGCGGCGGATGTTTATTAGATTATGCATCGCATGTGATCGACTTATTAAACTACCTGGTTGCTCCTATCGATAAAGTACATGGCGCCATGTTAAAATCAATTTACTCCGGTAATGTAGAAGATGCTGTGTATGCATTGCTTGAAACTGGCAATAAAATTTCAGGCGTATTGCAGGTAAACTGGAGTGATGAAACCTATCGCAAAATGAGTACAACCATTACAATCATCGGATCGAAAGGAAAAATAATTTGTGATGCCACCGAAATAAAAATATATTTTAAAGAAGCAGATTGCCCTGCTCCGTACACAAAGGGTTGGAACATTAAACATATCAATGATTTTGCAGAAGAAGTAGCATTTTATTTAAGAGGCGAAGAATATTCGGCACAGGTTGATTACTTTATAAAAGCAATACAGGGCAGCGTTCCCAATACAAAAAATAATTTCGAATCGGCCTGGCTTACAGACAGTGTTATTGATAAAATAAAAAATAAAAAAAATAATTAAGATGGATAGAATATTATTTGGCGACAACCAGTTCTTTGGCGTTAACCATGTATCGGATGAAAAATCGAGAGCACAGGCTATTAAGTTTAAAGAAGATAAAACAATTTTAAAAACGATTGACATTGCCATCGAAGAAGGTATAAATACTTTTATGTGTACCACTCACGACCGCATTGCCAATGTTTGCGATCTCATCAGACTGAAACCAGATCAGTATAAAAATTTCAACATTTATCCCTGCATGCCCTATGCACATAAATATGCAAATGCAGTTACAGAGTTGGGCATTGTGGGCACTTTAAAACAATATGTACCCGGCAACTTTTTTGGATCTTTATTTAAAGGTGGGATGGCTTTTGTTTCGAAAGATTATATGTCGATGATGGAACTGTTGATTGATGCAGAAATGAAAATGTTTAAGGGCATTAATGTGCCGGTTATTTTTATACAGAATGTACTTACCGATTTATTAATGGGATTGGGTATGAAGGATATTTTAAAAGAATACCACGAGTACATCATAAAAAAACACAATGCAGAGCCGGGTTACATTACCATGAACATGCCCAAGCTATTGGATATGCTGGAAAGTGTAGGCATAAAAAATCCAATCATCTGTTCATCCATCAACAAAGATGGTTTTAGAATGAGTGGTGGAAAAGATTTGTATGAGTATACATTAAAAACAAGGCAGGTAAGAGCTATTGCCATGCAAGTTTTATCTGGCGGCGCCACCCCTGCCAAAGAAGCCATTGAATATGTTTGCGGTTTGCCAAATATTGAATCCATTTTATTTGGAGCATCATCCCGTGGAAATATTCATGAAACCGTTTCTTTAATTCATCAGTTTGATCAACAAAAAAAAATCAGTTAATTTTTTAGCCGCTTCATCAAAGTAATTACAAATGCTTTTTAACTCTTTCAGCTTTGCAATTTTCCTTCCTGTTGTTTTCATCCTGTATTGGTTTGTTACCAATAAGGATTTAAAATTGCAGAACCTGTTATTATTGGCATCCAGTTATTTCTTTTATGCTTGTTGGGATTACCGTTTTTTATTCTTGCTTATTTTTTCTACCCTGCTCGATTATTTTACCGGAATAAAAATGAGTGAAGCGGCAAACCGCAACAAGAAAAAGTTTTGGTTTTGGCTAAGTGTAATTATTAACCTGGGCTTTCTGGGTATTTTTAAATATTATAATTTTTTTGCGGCATCATTTGCGGAAGCCTTGTCAAACCTGGGTTTACACGTAAATGTATGGACGCTTAAAGTGATATTGCCAGTAGGTATTTCGTTCTACACTTTTCATGGTTTATCGTATGTGATAGATATTTACAACGATAAAATAAAGCCAGAAAAAAATTATATCGACTATGCCGTTTTTGTAAGTTTCTTTCCATTATTGGTTGCCGGCCCAATTGAAAGAGCCACGCATTTATTACCCCAAATAAAAAAACAAAGAAGCTTTGATTACAGCAAAGCCATTGATGGTTTGCGGCAAATTTTATGGGGCTTATTTAAAAAAATAGTTATTGCAGATACTTGTGCAGATTTTGCGAATACAATTTTCAGCAATCCAGATGGGCTTAATGGAAGTACTTTATTATTAGGTGCGTTATTTTTTACATTCCAGATTTATTGCGATTTCTCGGGCTACTCCGATATTGCATTAGGTACTGCCCGGCTTTTTGGAATTGAATTGTTACG
>JANPAP010000456.1:0-2824 GCA_031429975.1 Chitinophagaceae bacterium | reverse complement strand
ACTAAATTTTTGTCTCTTTGATAAGGTAAGAATTTACCATTTTCATCCATCTGGTCAACCGTAGCATAACTGGTTGTAATTGCTGGAAGATCGGCTGCTACCGGGTATTTCCATGGCTCTGCGCCATTGGCAATATATCCATCGCTCAATAAAATTATCGGGGTCATATGTTGCACACTGATTCTTACAGCTTCGTATGCTACATCAAAGCAGTCGCTGGGTGTGGCAGATGCAATAATAGGCATTGGGCACTCTCCATTTCTGCCATAATAGGCCTGCATTAAATCGCTTTGTTCTGTTTTTGTTGGCAGTCCCGTACTTGGTCCACCACGTTGAACATTAATTATAATCAATGGAATTTCTAACATTACAGCAAGGCCCATCGCTTCTGCTTTTAAGGCCATACCGGGCCCGCTGGTAGTGGTTACCGCCAACGATCCTCCATAACTGGCACCAATAGCCGAAGTAATAGCAGCAATTTCATCTTCGGCCTGAAATGTTTTTATACCAAAATTTTTATACTTGGCCAATTCATGTAAAATATCGCTTGCAGGTGTAATGGGGTAACTTCCTAAAAACATGGGCAGCCCACTTTTTTGTGAAGCTGCAATCAATCCATAACTTAAAGCCTGGTTGCCCATAATGGACCGGTAATTTCCCGGACTCATCTTGGCTTTCTCAACCGTATATCTGGTTCTAAAAGTTTCAGTTGTATCACCAAAATTATAACCAGCCTGTAAAGCTTTTACATTACTCTCAAAAATTTCCGGCTTCTTACCAAACTTATCTTTTAAAAACTGAATAGTATTCTCCATTTCCCGGTTGTACATCCAATATAAAAAGCCCAACACAAACATATTTTTTGCCCGGTCTTTTTCCTTGGTGCCCATCGTAATGTCTTTCAATGCCTCCCGGGTCATTTTGGTAACATCCATTTTTATCAGCTCATACCCATCTAAACTATTGTTCTCAATGGGATTTACGCCCTCAGGATAATTGGCCAATCGTAAATTTTTTGTATCAAATCCATCGGTATTGGCAATTATAATTCCCCCTGCTTTTATTCCTTTTATATTAACTTTTAAAGCAGCAGCATTCATGGCCACTAATACATCGCAGGAATCGCCGGGAGTAAATATGGCATCGCTGCTAAACCTAAGCTGGTAGCCACTTACGCCAGGCAAAGTGCCTATTGGCGCCCTAATTTCGGCAGGAAAATCCGGAAACGTAGCCAAATCAATCCCTAATAAAGCTGTATTGTTTGTAAACTGGCTTCCTGTTAACTGCATGCCATCACCACTATCGCCTGCAAATTTTATTACCACTTCTTTTAATACCTGATCAGTTGTACTCATTTTAAAAAAATTATACGCTGTAATTTATTTTGATTTTGATTTTTTAAAGTTAGGGGATTATCTTGTTTTGCTGGAATAAAAAATCAGTTTCAAAACCATTTTTTTTCTTGCCGGGTTGATACGTTTATTTTATAAAAATTTAACAATATTATTTTGATATTTCGATTTTACTATAAATATCTTCGTACTGATAAAAACCACAAATAAAATGGACCCCGACAGTGAATTAAAACGTGCCAGTACCAAAGTTTCCCGTTTTTTGCTCATTACATTTTTTGCTTCCTGTGAATACAATCAGGCAGATTCAAAATCGAATACTACTGCAAGGGCCGCACTTGCAAAAGACAGTGTTGTTGTAAAACAGGATACTGTTCAGCGGCATTCAAAAACAATCTATCTAACATTTGATGATGGGCCAAACAGGGGTTCCAATAATGTTCTGAAGGCTGCTACTGAAGAGCAGATTCCAATAACCATGTTTCTGATTGGTCAGCATATTTCTGCAAGCCCGGGCCAGATGTACACGTATCAGAATATTACCAAAAACCCTTTGGTAGAAATTCAAAATCACAGTTATACCCATGCCCATAATCATTTTGAAAAATTTTACATGCGTCCCGATTTGGTGAATGATGATTTTGTAAGATGTTCGGATAGCCTGCATTTACTATCCAACATTATCCGTACACCCGGAAGAAATATCTGGCGTACCAGTAATATTAGTTTTACGGATGTAAAAAAAACTAGTTCTACCGGAGATAGTTTGCAAAAAAGAGGCTTTAATATTGTTGGATGGGATGTGGAATGGCGCTTTGATAACCACTTAAAATTATTAAAAACTGATGAGGAACTGGTAAGGCAAATCGGTAATTTATTTGAGGATGGAAAAACTAAAACGCCCAATCACCTGGTATTGCTGGCGCATGATCAAACATTTTCTGACAGCACTAACTTTGCCAGTCTGCGTCGTTTTTTTAAGGAACTAAAAAATACAGGTGAATATAATTTTGAAGTAATTTCAAAATACCCCAACTTAAAAAATAATGCTGTAAAAAATGATACAGCCATTTTAAAATAGTTTATTTTTAAAAACTAAAACTTATTTATGTCTTTATTTAAATCTAGTAATCCGGCTTTATCCGAAAAAGCTTTTCAAAATTCTTATGCTACCAATGTAGAAGACGGAATGACCTTAAATGGAACATTGAATAAATTTGGTTTTATGCTCATTATGTTAATGGGTAGCGCCTACTATTCCTGGAAAGAATTTAATGGTGGTGGTAATGTGCAACCATTAATCTGGACCGGACTAATTGGTGGATTGGTTTTGGCAATCGTAATCATTTTTAAAAAAGAATGGTCGGCCTACCTGGCTCCTGCGTATGCTTTATTGGAAGGTTTGTTTTTGGGTGCCATTTCTGCCATGTATAATGATGCTTTTGCAGCAAAAGCGCCTAACATAGTAATGA
>JANPAP010000455.1:0-4306 GCA_031429975.1 Chitinophagaceae bacterium | reverse complement strand
TTGTTTATTTTATGAGCACCGGTATGACAGAGATCTTCTCTTTTTAAATAAATATTGGTTTGATATTTTTCACTCA
Source organism: Chitinophagaceae bacterium (assembly GCA_031429975.1). GTDB lineage: Bacteria > Bacteroidota > Bacteroidia > Chitinophagales > Chitinophagaceae > Ferruginibacter. The sequence goes on along the minus strand of JANPAP010000455.1, from coordinate 4,230 downwards.
ATCTCTCTGCAAAAAACAGGGGCGTTGGTCTGCCCACATAGTCGGTAAGTAATTGTTGAAACTCCTGCTGAAAAGCAGGCTCCTCCATTATCTGCAGGTATTGCTCTTTTAGTTGCTGTACATTTGGGTACAGCATTTCCGGAATAAATGCACCACCAAAATCACCATAATAACCCTGTTCATTTACCGCCCATTCTCCAGCATATTTATTTACGTTTTCTTGCATTGTAAAATTTTAAAAGTTTTATCAACAATCATTTTGTTGTAATTAATTTTCTTCTTCAGCAATGATGGAAGGAGAAATTATTAATTCTAAAAACTTCAGATCCAGCCATCGGCCAAACTTAAAACCTACTTCTTTAAAATGTGCTACTTCTTCAAAACCAAATTTTTCATGCAATGCTATGCTGGCTGTGTTAGTGGCTTCAATGCCTGCAACAATTGCATGCAGTTTAAGTTTTTTGGCGGCATCAATTAATGGCGGCATCAATAAATTGGCTACTCCTTTTCCCCTGCTGTTGGCAGCAACATAAATCGAATTTTCAACCGTATATCTATATCCCGGCCAAGGCCTGAAAGGCCCGACACTGCTAAATCCCAGCATGTTGTTTGCTTCCATTGCAACAAAAACGGGAAAGCCATCCATTGCTCTTTGCTCCAACCATTCTTTACGCATTGCCAGCGTATGGGGTTCATCATGCCATACGGCTGTTGTGTTTACAATAATGTGATTATAAATTTCCAGCAATGCCGGCAAATCTGCTTCGGTAGCATGCCTGATTACAATCATTGATTTTTTATTTTTTAAAAGACTGTACCAATTGCAAAATCATTCCCATGTCTTTTACACCGGGTTCTTTTTCAAAACGGCTGTTAATATCGATACCATAAAAATCGGGATGTTTAAATTTTTTGATCGCTGCTACATCGTCCAGACTAAGTCCGCCACTGATAAAAAATGGCTTTTCAATTTTTGCCTTTGCTAAAATACTCCAATCGAATTTTTTGCCGGTGCCACCTGCCTGTCCGTCAACGTAAGTATCAAATAAATAATAGTCCACTACCTCATCATAATCAGCAATCATTGCATCAATATCTTCGTTGCCATCGGTAATTTTAAATGCCTTAATCACTTCTACTTCTTCCGATAAATCTTCACACATTAAAGGTGTTTCATTGCCATGCAACTGCACCACTTCCAAGCCATAATCATCAATGGCAGTAAGGATGTCAATCATTTCGGCATCCAAAAAAACTCCCACTTTTTTAGTATCAAAATCAGTATACTGTAATTCTTCTTTTGAAATTTTCCCCTCAACATTTCTGGGAGAATCTTTATGGAAAATGAGACCTGCAAAATCAATATTCAATCCGTCTAATTGTTGTAATTGTTTTAATTGCGTTATGCCGCAAACTTTAATGTTCATCTTTGTTTTTTTAGTGAAATGATTTTATAAATTTTTCTATTAATGCCAAATCCTTAATCCCGGGTAATGTTTCAAATTTACTGTTTATGTCGATTGCAAATAGTGCTTTAGCTTCTGGTAATTTTACAAAAGTTTTCAATTTTTCAGTATCATCTGGTTCTATACCACCACTTAAAAAATAAGGTTTACCAATTGTTATATCCTTTAATTTATTCCAATCAAATTTTTTACTTGTACCACCGTATCCTGCTCCTTCCGTATCAAACATAAACATATCGCAAACATCCATATAATCTTTTATCCGCCATTCTATATTGTCCGTTTCTGAAAGCCGAAAGGCTTTAACCACTGAAATGTAGTCGGCAATTTTTTCGCAATACTTCACCGATTCGTCGCCATGCAACTGTACCATATGCAACCGGCATTCATCAACCATTTGCAAAACATTTTCAATGGGAGCATTTACAAATACACCAACTTTATTTACCCGGTTTTCTTTTTTAATCTGGCTTGTGGTCATATTTCTCAACACATACCGGGGCGATTTTGGATAAAAAATCAAACCGGCAAACTGGACTCCTATATCATTCAGTTTATTTAACTGATCTTCCAGAGTGATGCCACAAACTTTTACTCTCATGTTTCTTTTGCTTTTAATTGATGAACAAAATTGGCAAAAGCAATCGTTGGGTCAGGTGCTTTCATAAAGTTTTCTCCAATTAAAAAACCTTTGAATCCCGATTTTTTGAAGATACTGATTGTTTCAACATCATGAATACCGCTTTCGGTAATTTTTATTTTTGATCCGGCTATTTTATTTCCCAAAGCCAACGAACGATTAATATCAACGGTAAATGTTTTTAAATCACGGTTATTAATTCCAATAATTTGGGTGTCCTCACAAATATGTTGTAACTCTTCTTCCGTATGAATTTCGAGCAACACTTCCAGCTGTAATGATTTTGCATATTGAGCCAAAGCCTTTACCCTGGCTACTGTAAGGCAAGCGGCAATCAATAAAATTACATCGGCCCCCATGGCACGGGCTTCCGTAATCTGGTATTCATCAATAATAAAATCCTTTCTTAAAATTGGAATTTGATTGCCTCTTGCTTTTATTAAATCGGTTGCCGATCCTCCAAAAAAATGTTCATCGGTTAAAATAGATAAGCAACTGGCTCCAAAATTTGTATAAGCTTTTGTAACCTCTTGTACATTTGCCAAAGCATTGATAATTCCTTTTGATGGAGATTGTCTTTTAAATTCTGCAATGATTCCGGTTTTAGTTTCATCCAGTAAAAATTGTTTTAAAGAAAATGTTTTGCGGTTAAAAAATTCAGATTTTCGCAACTCGGCTTCCGGATGCAATTGCTTTGCCAATGCTACTTCTGCAACTTTATGCTCAATTATTTTTTCTAAAATATTCATACAATTATTTATTAAAATCAGTTTATTGATTTACTAATTTTTGCAAACAGGCATTTGCATTTCCAGTTTCTAAACTCTCCACTGCCAGTTGGTAGCAGGTTTCATAATCAGGGTATTTGCCTGTGCATTGCAGTGCCATGGCTGCATTGGCCAACACTACTGCATTTTGTGCCCAGCTGCCATTGCCTTTTAAAATATCGCTAAATATTTTTGCAGCTTCCTCCACACTGTTGCCCCCATAAATATCAGTTGCAGTTACGGTACGTTTTCCCAACATTTCAGCACTCAATATTTGCTCGCCATTTTTAGTGATTACTTTTGTATCGCCGGTTAATGAAATTTCGTCATACCCATCCAAACTGTGAATGATGGTGAAATTTTTATCAGTTTGCTGTAATAGATAATTATAAATCCGGGCCATCTCCAAATTATAAACACCTACTAATTGGTGTTGCGGAAAAGCAGGATTAACCATGGGCCCAAGCATATTAAAAAAAGTACGAACGCCCAGATTTTTTCGGATTGGCCCCACCGTTTTTAATGCCGGATGAAACAAGGGTGCATGTAAAAAACAAATACCGGCAGTTTCAATCTGCTTGTTTAAAACATCCTTATCATTACTAAAACGATAGCCCATTTGCTCCATCACATTGCTGGAGCCACTGATGGAAGAAGCGCCGTAGTTGCCATGTTTAGCCACTTTGTTGCCCGTACCCGCCACAATAAAACAACTAAGTGTTGAAATATTAAACGTATTTTTTCCATCACCACCGGTGCCTACAATATCAATTGTTTCATGCCCATTTAAATCAACCCTTATGCAAAGTTCCAGCAAGGCATCCCTAAATCCCTGCAACTCTTCAATGCTGATACTCCGCATTAAATACACGGTAATAAATGCAGTGATTTCACTTTCGTTGTACATGCCCGAAGCAATATTTACCAACACATCCCTCGCCTGTTGGCGGCTAAGATTTTTGTGTTCGAATAAAAAATTTAATATTTTTTTCATAAAATAATTTGTTACAAAAAATGAATTATTTTTTGTTGGTAAATATTTATTAGGCCGGTATCCTTAACCAATTTTGCAATATCATTTCGCCACAGGGTGTAAGCACACTTTCCGGATGAAACTGTACGCCCTGAAGATTGTATGTTTTGTGTTGCAGTGCCATGATATAACCATTTTCATCAACCGCCGTTATTTCTAATTCATCCGGAAAATTTTTGTCACTCACAATCCAGGAATGATAACGACCTACTTCAAGGGTATTATTTAGGCCCATAAATAATGGCGAAACTTTGTTGGTAGTTTTTACTGGAGTTGCCACGCCATGAAAAACTTTATCCAGATTTATTAAAGTTCCTCCAAATG
>JANPAP010000454.1:0-4243 GCA_031429975.1 Chitinophagaceae bacterium | reverse complement strand
AGCAATAAAAGAAAATGAAAAACAAGAAACAATTGTTGCTAGTAAGGAAGCTGAGCCAAGTGTATCCAGCGACCAGCGTATAAAAGCATCGCCACTGGCAAAAAAACTTGCAGCCGATAAGGGCATTGATCTTACTAAAGTAAATGGCACAGGCGATAACGGCCGCATTACCAAAAAAGATATCGATACTTATGTTCCTACTGTGGCTGCAAAAACCCAAGCCGAAGCAGCTCCAACAACAACAGTTGTAGGACAAGAAGGCCATACAGATATTGAACTAACACAAATGCGTAAGGTTATTGCCCGCCGCCTGGGTGAAAGTAAATTCAGTGCACCGCATTTTTACCTAACCATGGAAATTTGCATGGATAATGCCATTACTGCAAGAGTTGCCATGAATGAAGTGAGCCCGGTAAAAATATCATTCAATGATATGATTATAAAAGCCGCTGCCATGTCGCTCCGCAAACATCCAGATGTAAATAGCAGTTGGATGGGAGATTTTATCCGTCAAAATCATCATATCCATATCGGCTCTGCGTTGGCGTTACCCGAGGGTTTAATTGTACCGGTTATCCGTTTTGCCGATCAGAAATCATTATCACAAATTGCTGCAGATGCTAAAGAATTATATGGCAAGGCAAAAGATAAAAAATTGCAACCTGCCGAATTCAGTGGTAACACTTTTACCATTTCAAATTTGGGTATGATGGATATTGAAGAATTTACCGCCATCATAAATCCACCAGACAGTGCAATACTTGCTGTTGGCCGTATTAAAGAAGTGGTGGTTAAAAAAGGAGAAGGTTTTGCTGTTTCAAACTTTATGAAACTTACCATGAGTTGCGATCACCGCAGTGTTGATGGAGCCGTGGGTGCAGCTTTCCTGCAAACACTCAAGAAATTTTTAGAGAACCCGGTTACGATGTTGGTATAAATAATCAGCTACTGTAATTTTAAAAAATAGCATTTTATTCAGGAAGACAACTTTTAAAAGTTGTCTTCCTTTTTTTTGAATGATGCTGTAAAAAATTTATTTTCAATATATTTTGAAAATTCAAAAACTTAACTAACTTTGTGTTACAATTACAACGAACATGAAACTTTCAGAAGCCAAACAACAATTTATCAGCAGCTGGGGCGCCTTTGGTTCCCATTGGGGTATTAACCGAACCATGGCACAAATTCATGCTTTGTTAATGATAAGCCCCGATCCAATAACGCAAGACGACATCATGGAGGAACTTACCATTAGCCGGGGTAATGTAAATATGAATATCCGTGATTTGATAAGTTGGGGATTGGTAGACCGAGTAATTTTATCGGGCGAAAGAAAAGAATATTTTACTGCTGAAAAAGATATATGGAAAGTTGCTACACAAATTATTAAGGAAAGAAAAAAAAGAGAGTTGGATCCAATGTTAAAATTACTGGCACAACTGGAGCAAATAGATGGCGACAAAAAAAACAAAGAAGTTAAACAATTTGTAGAAACCATCAGCAGCATAAAAAAATTGGGGAGCCATGCCGATAAAATGTTGGACCTGATGACCAAGGCCGATGAAAACTGGTTTCTGGCGGGATTACTGAAAGTATTCAAATAATTTTATCCGTTTCCTGCAGGGGAAACAAAACAGCCGCAATGCGGCTTTTATTTAAAACTGTATTTTCATATTTTTCTGAAACTTTAAAACATACAATCATGAAAAAGTTTAAAACCCTGGATTACCAAATCAGTCTTTTGCTGATAATAGGTTTTACAATTGCCAGTTTACTACTCCGCAATTCAATTTTTATTGCTGGCTATTTTACTGTTGGCAGCTGGCAGGTAATCAGCATGATCATTCATGCAAAAAATGGTTGGTTTACCAACAAGGGCGGTGCCCGGTATATTTATCATTGGGTTACACTTGTATCGCTTATCACTTTTCCCATTGGCTCATTTTTTATTTTATTATTTACTGCACCGGTAATGGCCATTTACTATAACTGGCTTTGCTATCACGAAGTAAAATTTAAAATGCAACGGCCATTAGCCCTACTAAAATAAACACAATCACTTTTTAAAATAAATTTTTATGAACTACATTATCAGCACTTACAGCAGTTATCTTTTAATCAGCATCAGCCTTACTATTTGGGTAGCAAAAACACTGTTTAAAAACGGCAAAGTTTTTTTGATTGATATTTTTCATGGCAATAAAGATTTGGCCGACAGTGTAAACAACTTATTACTGGTAGGTTTTTATCTTATCAATATTGGGTATGCAGTGTATACATTGCAGGTTACTTATTCTATCAATAATTTGCAGCAGGTTATTGAAGCGCTCAGTATTAAAATTGGATTAATCATTTTAATATTGGGAGCCATGCACTTTTTTAATCTCTTTATATTTTTCAATCTTCGCAAAAAAGCCATTCATGAAAAACAGTTGAGGGAAAAAATTGCAACCCAATAATATTATATTTAATAAATAAATTGAAAATTAAGCAACTCAACAATAAATGATGCAAAACAAAAAAATAATAATAGCCGGTGGTACTGGATTTATTGGCCAGGAAATATGCAATTTCTTTGCGGCTCAAAACCAACTTGTAATTCTTACCCGGCAATTGCCCAATCAACAAAGCAATGCGTTTGGTGAAAACAATCTTAACGCCGAAGTAATAAAAAATATCCGCTATGTAAACTGGGATGGAAAAAATATGGGCGCATGGGCAACTGAATTTGAAGAAGCCGCAATGGTTATAAACTTAGCCGGCAAAACAGTAAACTGTAGGTATACAGAAAAAAATAAAGCCGCAATTTTTGAAAGCAGAATACGCAGCACTGAGCTCATTGGCCAGGCGATACTTCAGGCTACTCATCCTCCTGAACTATGGATTAACGCAGCATCTGCCACAATTTATCCCAATGCCAGCAACGAACCCCGAGATGAATATTTTACCAATTTTGCTGATGACTTTTCTGTACAAGTTTGTAAACAATGGGAAAAAATTTTTTATGAACAACCAACAGCATCAACTAGGAAAATTGCTTTAAGAATGGCCATTACAATTGGTACCGGCGGTGTAATGATTCCCTATTTTAATTTAATAAAATTTGGATTGGGAGGCAGGCAGGGAAATGGCAAACAACAATATAGTTGGGTGCATGTGGAAGATACCTGCAGGATTATTGACTGGTTGTACGGAAACAAATTGCTGGAAGGAACTTTTAATTGCAGCAGCCCCAATCCGGTTAGCAATACAGCTTTCATGAAAACATTACGCACTGCAACGGGTTGCAAATTTGGGTTACCGGCATTTACCTGGATGTTAAAAATAGGTGCCAAAATAATTGGAACCGAAACAGAATTGATTTTAAAAAGCCGCTGGGTGCTGCCAACAAAAATTTTACAAACCGGTTTCCAATTTCGGTATCCATTTTTAAAAGACGCCTTGAAAGAAATTGTTTCAAAAACAAATCCTAAAAAGTACCGGCTTTTTTGATGGATAAAAATGCTTTCAATCAAATCCAGTAAATTTGAATCAGCACAAAACAGTAAAATAAAAAATGACCGATCAACCAATAATATTATTTGATGGGGTTTGCAATTTTTGTAACAATGCCGTAAACTTTGTAATTAAAAGAGATAAGCAAGCTGTTATAAAATTTACTCCATTACAAAGCGATACCGGTAAGGAGTTGGCAAAGCAATATGGCATTCCGGTTGATGATTTACAATCTTTTATTTTTATAGAAAAAGGAACGGCTTTTAACCGCTCAACAGCCGCTTTAAAAGTTTGTAAATATTTAAATGCTGCCTGGCCGTTTTGTTATGCATTTCTAATTGTTCCTGTATTTATCAGAGATGGTATTTACAATTGGATTGCAAAAAACCGTTACAAATGGTTTGGACAAAAAAATGAATGTATGATTCCTACACCGGAAGTGAGGGCCCGGTTTCTTTCATAAAAAATTAATAAAACGATGCTTCAAAATAAAACTACATTGGTATTAGGTGCTTCACTTAAACCACATCGATATAGCAATCTTGCCATAAAAAAATTAGTTGCTTACAAGCATCCTGTTTTTGCTATCGGATTAAAATCTGGCTCTATAGAAAACGTGGTTATTGAAACAGAAAAAAAACTATTTGAAGCCATTGATACCATTACCCTGTACCTGAATGATGCACATCAGAAAGAATACTATGATTATATATTTTCGCTACATCCCAAAAGAATTATTTTTAATCCC
>JANPAP010000453.1:0-4625 GCA_031429975.1 Chitinophagaceae bacterium | reverse complement strand
CCTAGGTCGGTGTCTTCACCGACCTTCCACAGCGACCAAGGAAGGTAAATTTATTGAAGATGCTGTCTAATAAGCCAAAAAATTACCTCAGAGACGCAGATTTTATAGGTTGAATAAACTTTATTTCTCTGCGCCTTTGCGTCTCTGCGGTTAAAAAAGTCACTTTTTAGACAGCCTCTGTTATGGGCAATATTTTGAATGGAAGTTTTGAAAAATAAAAGCAAAAAATGTGCTTACATTTAGATATACTTTTTTTAAATAAAAACATGTTGATATGCCTTTAGAAATGGTGGATGATCCACAAGATTCACAAGACTATAATGACAATTCAGGAAGTTCTGGTAGCTCGGGAAGAGGTGGTGGAGGTGCCGGTGGGTTATTAAATTTTTTGCCCTTACTGCTCACACTGTTTAGTGGCGGTGGGAAAGGCGGCGGTGGTAAAAAGATTTTTATCATTTTAATAGTGGTTGTTGCTGGATATTTTTTGATGAATAATAAAACCTGTTCACCCGCCGTGTCCAATGTTATCAGCCAGTTTACAACCGGTGGCCGGCTCGATCCCAATCAATTTAAAAAAGCAAAAGTGTATGAGGGGTTGGAGGATGACAATACAAAAAATCCATTACCCGAAATGGTATCCTTATTAAAATTTGCACCAGACAGAATGAACCAGGGCAAGCAAGGAAGTTGTGTGGCATGGAGCAGCGCTTATGCAGCAAGAAGTATTATTGAAAGTGCCAGCACTGCCAGCAATCCAAACAGCGTAGCATTCAGTCCGGCGTTTATGTATAACCAAATTGGGTTAGATGGTTGCCAGGGATCCTACATTATCAGGGCAATGGAATTTATGACCGACAAAGGCGCCGTACCTTTTAATGATTTTCCTTACAACGATCAGGATTGCAGTAAGCAACCCGATAGCCGCCAGTGGAGCGATGCACAGCAAAATAAAATGCATGGGTTTAACCGCCTTACTGAAGATGATGGCGTAAAAAATATAAATATCCGTGCCATAAAAGAACACCTTGCAAAAGATGCACCAGTGGTAATTGGGATGATGGTTGGCGGAACATTTATGCAGGATATGATGGGCCAAAAAGTTTGGCATCCTACCGATGAAGACTTTAACCAGATGGGCTTTGGCGGACATGCCATGTGTATAATTGGTTATGATGACCGGATGGAAGGTGGCGCATTTCAGATCATGAACAGTTGGGGAAATGATTGGGGTCAAAATGGAATTGCCTATGTTCGTTATGCCGATTTTAAAAGTTTTGTACGGGAAGCCTATGGACTCGATCCGATGACAAAAAGAGGCGCTGCACTCAATATCGATTTTGAATGCACCATTGGTTTAATCAATAATGAAACCAAACAAAATATTCCATTGCATGCAGGGTTTGGAAATAATTTTACTACAACGCAGCCGGTAACAAAAGGCACAAAATTTAAAATAGAAATCAACAATGCAGTGGAGTGTTATATTTATTTGTTTACGCCCAATGTGCAGGGCAGCAGTTTTGTACTGTTTCCCTACAAGCCCATCCACTCGGCTTATTGTGGCATTACCGGCACCAGATTATTTCCCCGTAAAGAATCTATCCGTGCCGATAGTATCGGCACTAAAGATTTTATGGCAGTGGTAGTAAGTAAGCAGGCACTCGATTACAATGCTATGAATGCCGCCATCAACAACAGTTCGCAATCAACCTATGCAGGTAAATTAAATGAAGCCATTGGCAATGCTGCCATAAAAAATGTTCGTTTTTCAAACACGGATAAAGGAGCGCTTTATTTTAAAACGGCAGCTACCGAAAAAAATAATATTGTAGGTTGTGTGGTAGAAATTAATAAGCAATAAATCAACAGCAGCTTTATAAAATAATTTTTAAACCAAATTTTTAGATGACAAAATGGATCAGTTTTATCGCCCTGTTATTTTTATTTACTGCAACAAGGGCACAGGAAAATAAATTGTACAATCCTGCAGAAGACGCTGCCACAGCCATTGCTACCGCAGTAAAACAGGCAAAGGCCGAAAATAAATTTGTATTGATACAGGCCGGTGGAAATTGGTGCCGCTGGTGTTTGGAGTTTGCAAGATTCAGCAAAGCGGATCCGCAAATTGATTCCATCCTCCATAAAAATTTTATCTGGTATCATTTAAATTTTAGTAAGGAAAACAGGAACAAAAATGTTTTTGCAAAATATGGCAATGCAGAGCGTTTTGGTTTTCCGGTGTTCATTATCCTGAATGAAAAGGGCGAACGCATCCATACCCAAAGCAGCGAATATTTAGAAGATGGTAAAAAAAGTTATGATAAAGAAAAGGTATTTTCTTTTTTAAAAATGTGGACACCCGAGGCTGTAAAAACTATTTTGTAATTGATGAATTTATTTTTTTTCAAACCCAAATTATGATGCGTAATGCTGTTGCAGATTTTATAAAGTTGGTAAAACATCCCATTAAATTCCGATTGTTTTTAATGATGAAATTGCCCAGTGCATTTTTTTGCGGCGTACGGGTAAAAGCAATTTCCGAAAATGAAACGGCGGTATCGGTACCTTATAAATGGCTCAGTCAAAACCCTTTTAAAAGTACCTATTTTGCCTGCCTGGCCATGGCTGCCGAATTAAGCACCGGCCTGCTGGCCATGATGAATACGCATAAAAAAAATCCCGGCATATCCATGCTGGTTACGGGTTTGGAAGCCAGCTATTATAAAAAAGCAACCGGGTGTACTACATTTATTTGTGAGGATGGCGCTGCCATTGCAGCAACAATTGAAGCGGCCATTGCAACAGGAGAAGGAAAAGTCATCCGGGCAAAATCAACCGGAAAAAATGCGGAAGGCGAATTAGTGGCGGAGTTTTTTATCACCTGGTCGTTTAAGGCAAAACTTAAATAACCGGCATTCAATTCATTTTTAAAATTATCAATTATGAAAATTGCATTTCATGGGGCAGCCCGTACCGTTACCGGCTCCAAACATTTACTGACGTTATCCAACAATAAAAAATATTTGCTCGACTGCGGCCTGTTTCAGGGCATGGGCAATCAAACAGATGCACTCAACCGGCATTGGGGTTTTAAGCCAGCGGAAGTAGATTTTTTAATTCTCTCTCATGCACATATTGATCACAGCGGACTGATTCCGAAACTGGTGAAAGATGGATTTACCGGTAAAATATTTTGTACGCCGGCTACAAAAGAATTGACAGGCATTTTGCTGGAAGACTCGGCCTTTATCCAGGAAAATGAAGTGAAGTATGAAAATAAAAGAAGGGCACAGGAAGGATTGAGTTACCTGTTGCCTTTGTATAAAAAAGAAGATGCACTGATTGCGATGAACCATTTTGTAGAAGTGGAATATGGCAAATGGTTTACCATCGACGAAAATATTGATTTGATGTATACCGATGTGGGGCACATTATCGGCAGTGCTGCTGTGCATTTGAGGATAAAAGAAAATGGCAAAACACAGCAGCTGACTTTTAGTGGCGATGTGGGCCGGTACCGGGATATTATTTTGAAATCGCCGCAGGATTTTCCGCAGGCCGATTTTATTTTGTTGGAATCTACCTATGGCAACAGTTTGCACGATATGAATACCAGCACACCCGAACTGTTTTTAAAATGGATTGAAAAAGCCTGCATTCAAAAAAAAGGAAAGCTTATTATTCCGGCATTCAGTGTGGGGCGTACACAGGAAATTTTGTATGCCCTCAATCAATTGGAAATGGAAAGAAGATTGCCCGAACTGGACTATTTTGTTGACTCGCCTTTAAGTATGGAAGCCACCGATATTGTAAAAAAATATCCGCAGTATTACAATAAAAGGGTACAAAAAGTGTTGGAAAACGATGAAGATCCTTTTGGTTTTAAGGGATTAAAATTTATAAAATCGGTAGAAGAATCGAAGATGCTGAATTTTAAAAACGGGCCTTTTGTAATTATTTCGGCAAGTGGTATGGGTGATGCCGGCAGGGTAAAACATCATATCAGCAATAATATTGAAAGCAGCCACAATACCATTTTATTTACGGGTTATTGCGAACCCCGATCGTTGGGTGGCATTTTATTAAAGGGCGTAAAAGACATTAAAATTTATGGCGTAGCTCATGAGGTAAATGCCGAGATAGGATCGATCCGCAGCATGAGCGCCCATGGCGATTATGAAGACCTCTGCCAGTTTCTGGCCTGCCAGGATATCAAACAAGTAAAAAAACTTTTTTTAGTACATGGCGAGTACGAAGTGCAGCAGGCCTTTAAACAACGGCTGATGAAAAAAGGTTTTGATGATGTGGAGATTCCGGAAATGCACAGTGAGCATTTGTTGGGGTAAGGGGGACTGTCATTTTAGATATGGAGTTTATTTTTATGTTTGATGGATGTCGCATATCTTAGTGTTAGCGGTAATTTAAAACGACATCTTCATACTAATGTACCTACGACCATTTTACTTATTAATTTTTTGCACACTGACAGAAATTTCTTATTCGCAAGACAGTTCCTATGCACTAAAAGACAATGATTTTTTTGACCCTTATGTTTTAGGACGAATAAACAAACAAAGAAACCTCAAAATATCTGCAAGGTTTATTGAATGCGGAGACTGGGGTGG
>JANPAP010000452.1:0-4021 GCA_031429975.1 Chitinophagaceae bacterium | reverse complement strand
TCATAAAACCTTGCCCAGGTAACATTTCCGGGTTCGGGCACTAATGCCTTGTCCTTACCGGAGGCTGTTTGTTCCGATTTAATTTCTTTAAACTTATAGCCTTCGATCTTTACTTTTTCAAACCACTCCACGCCTGCTTTTACCGCATCAATCAATTCTTTTCCGGGATTATCAAAGCGCATTAAAAAGCGGAGAATGCCCACCGATTCCTGTCCACTTAATGATGGCAATTCATAAGCTCTTGCGGTTGCAGGCAGTAAAGTTTTTGCATCATATTGAGCACACCAAACCGTAAGTTTTCCTGCTTGTTTAATTTGTGTTTTTAAAATACAGCCAATACCTTTTTGCATGGCTTGGGTACATCGTTTAAAGTATGAATTATTGATTACATCAAGATCGTGATTACCCTCCAGAATGTCAACCAGCAGATCCAATACATTGATCATGGCATTGTCATTATAAGTTACCTGACTGCGGTAACTGCTGAAGTCGGGATAAAACTGTGGCCAGCCACCATTGGGATATTGTGCTTTTAATAAATACTCCACTCCTTTTTCAGCAGCATCCAGAAAGCGTTTATCGTTTGATCTTTTGAATGCTTTAGCCAGGTATTTAATTTCTTTTGAAGTTGCATTATTGTCAATAGTGGCATCGATACCCGATTCAAAACCTGCTTTTAATTCGCTCAATTCTGTTGGCAGCAGCATGCGTTTATAATCTACTTTATCTTTTAAAAATTGCTTTGGCCAACCACCATTACTGCGTTGGTATAACAACATGTTTTCGGCAATGGTATCGTACACATTTTGTTTGATAATGGTTGCTTTTTCCAAAATAGTATCATCAGTAAAATTTCCAAAATTTCCAGTTGCAGGTTTCCATTTATAATCATACACCCAAGGTACATTCATATCATTTACACCCAGGTTAGCAGGAAAGTTATTTTGATGCCATGAAAAATCACCGCCTTCTTTATGGCAGTTAAAATAATACACTCTTTTACCCCATTGAATTGTGTTGGGTGGATTGGCAGCCTTTTGATAAATATCAACATCCGCCATATTCTTTGCAAACTTGCAATCCACTAAAAAAAACTGTGCATCCCTATGATAGCGGCCTAATTTAAATCCATCATCGCCGGTAAATTTGCAATTAAAAAAAACAGATTTTGATTGTTGATTTTTACTGCCATCGTGCCAAATGGCGGCTTCTTTACTATGACAAATAAATTCGCAATTATCGGCCAATGACCAGCCTCTTGGACAATAAAAATCTACCCCGCCTTCCATAATACAATCCTTAAAATAATACATACCATCCTCCACATTCCAGGGGCTCACTGTATCGCCACCTAAGGAACGGAAGATGCAATTTTTAACGATCAATCTTGTTGTACCAAATGAGCGTAATGCCATCTGGTGGCCATCTTTCTTTACTTTTTTTTCTTTGCTTATCGAATCGGTTAAACAAGGAATTATTACGTCTTCTTTAACCGAGTAGCCATACTCATTTATAAATGAAAGATTTTCAAGATTGATATCAGTTCCTTTTAAATTGATAACGGCAACACCCCAGTCATCTTTATTACTGCAACGAAAAATATCTCTTGATTCGCTAAAACTAATTTTTGTATTTTCTCTGTCTTCTCCTTTTAGTGTAATAAAATTTTTATCTAAAAAAAGTTTTTCGTTGTACACCCCTTTTTTAATAATGATGATTCGTTGTTCATTTGCTGTTGCAGATAAACTATTAATGGCTTCCTGAATGGTATTAAAATTGCCGCTGCCATCTTTTGCAACAATTATATCATGTGGTACAAATGAAGATGTACTTACCACAATTATTGTTGCAATGAATGTTGCAAACCAAACTGATATTTTATTTTTAGTAACCATTGATTTAAAAAATTATTTTTTTCCTATTTGCTTAAATAACCAAATGGCCAACTCATTAGCTGCTGAAAAATTTTGATATTCAGCCGGTATTTTTCTTCCATCCAAATATTCGTTGTATAACCAAGGATCGCCCACTGCAAAAACAGTACCCTTGCCAAATTTTGCTGTTGCCATTATTATGTCTGTTCCTTCGCTGAGCAAGGCTTTAGCAGGTGTTTTCACTTTCAATATACTGATTTCTTTCAGGTACATTTTAGTAGTTTTTTTAAATACCGGATTTGCAAAATCATTTTGTACGGCACCCGTTTCAAATTCGTTATTCTTAACCATGTTTGCTCCGGTATCAGAAAAATAAATGCCGAATTTTGCAGATAGTTTATTAAAGTTTTTCAAATCGCAATTAGCCGTATCGTTGGTAAGTAATAATAATACGCCGCCGTTTTTTACCCAATTTGCAATTTCTGAAGCACTCTTGTCATCCATATAATTGGGTGACTTATTATCCTTTATTCCATCGGGATCAACAATTACATAAATACTGTTTCCTTTTAAATTGGAACAGGTTGGCGCTGTTTCTAAAGTTGATACTGATGCTCCATAACTTTTCCAGATATCAGCAAATAAACTAAAGCCGCCATTTTCTGTATCATCCCAAGTATAGTGTCGACGCACATTAATACCATATTGATTTTTGCGCCATTCGTTATTAAACCATCCATCCATCAGGATGTTTTTTCCGTTGCCAATTTTTGGTTTTGCAGCCAGTTCCATTTCGGCACTACACATGATGAAAGCACCGATTCCTTTGGGATCATTTACAATCACCGGCTCACTCATGTAATATCCAAAACTGCCGTCCCGGTAAGGCTTTCCGCCTAATCCAGATACACTTACAGTTCCTTTTAAATTTGTTTGCCCATTGGCATCAACTTCAATAAATTCTTTTACAATTCCATCATACCCTTTTTTTATCTGTTGAAAATATGTTGTAGGGATATAACCCATTCTAACAGCCTTCGCCATTGTGTAAATAAACATGCTTGATGCTGATGCTTCTTTATAATTTTTGGGTTCATTGGGCATATTCAAAACATCAAACCACAATCCAGTTTTTGCATCCTGCACCGAAATAATTGCTTTTGTAAAACGATTTAAAATGCCAATAATCGAATCTCTGCCCGGATGGTTTTTTGGAAAATAATCCAAAGCATCCACCATGGCTACGCCATACCAACCCATTGCCCTTGCCCAAAAATTTGGAGAACAACCGGTTTCTTTATTAGCCCATGCCTGTTCTTTACTTTCATCCCATCCATGATACAGTAAACCAGTTTTTGCATCACGGGTATGCTTTTCGATATTGATAAACTGACGGGCAATATCATCAAACACCGAATCTTGTTTATAATGCATTGCATATTCTGCATAAAAAGGTTGACCCATATACAATCCATCCAACCAAACCTGCGATGGATAAATTTTCTTATGCCAAAAACTGCCTTCTTTTGTACGGGGATGATCGTTTAATTGCGTACGCATATAATTGATCGCCTTCCTATATTTTTCCTTTCCGGTAATACTGTATAAAAGCATTAATACTTTTCCATTATTGAGATGATCGATATTAAATTCATCCCTCTTATAATCTTTTATCGTGCCATCTTCCCTTACATAAAAGTCCATGCTGTGCTGGATGTAATTAAAATTTTTTCCATCACCATATAATTTCCAAACTGCTTCAATACCTTTTAAAATAACGCCCTGGTCGTAACTCCAACGGGCAGGCTTACCTTCTTTAATTGCAAAAGAATCTTTCCACAAATTCATAGCCGTTTGCGCCATTTGCTGGCTCAATGGAATTTGTTGTGCATGTAAAACAACCGCAAAAAAACAAAACAATATGGTACCTGTAAATCTCTTCATTCTAATATTCTTTCTTGTTGATTTTTTTATTCAAATTGATTTCAACAATTTATTTTTTCTTTTTCTTTTTCTTTGGAAGTTCCACCGGAAGCTCCCAACTTACAACTGCATCGGTTGCTCCAAAATCGGCCAGCAGCTTTTGTTTTGCCAAACCTGTATTGGTATTTAATATTGAAATTTGTTTTGAACGATCGCCTTGTACT
>JANPAP010000451.1:0-2061 GCA_031429975.1 Chitinophagaceae bacterium | reverse complement strand
GCAAGAAATATTGTTTGCAGTGGGGCACAGCCATTAGGCGTTACCAATTGTTTAAATTTTGGTAACCCTTATAATCCCGAAGTGTATTATCAATTTGTAAACGCCATCAAAGGAATGGGCGAAGCTTGTATAAAATTTGACACCCCTGTTACAGGAGGCAATGTTAGCTTTTATAACCAAGGGCCAGATGGTCCGGTATACCCTACGCCTACCATTGGCATGGTTGGTTTGTTGGAAAATGTTGATAATAAAATGACGATGGATTTTAAAAATGCTGGGGATATTATTTACTTGGTTGGACTAAGCCGCAACGACATTAACTCATCAGAATATCTACACAAAATACATGGCGTTGAATTCAGCCCTGCTCCTTATTTTAATTTGGATGAAGAGTACAATTTACAAAGAGCTGTTGAAAAATTGATTAGCAATAAATTGATACAATCAGCACACGATATCAGCGAAGGTGGATTGTTTACAACCCTTACTGAATGTGGTTTTAACCGTTGCCTTGGCTTTACAATTAAAACAAATACTGCATTCCGTAAAGATGCATTTTTGTTTGGCGAAGCACAGAGCAGGGTAATTGTTTCGGTTGCTGCTGATAAAATAATTGAGGTAGAATCAACCCTGAAAAATTTAAATATCCCTTTTGAAAAACTGGGCGAAGTTAGTAGCGGCGCAATTGAAATTGATCAGGAAATTTGGGGCGATATCAACCTCTGGAAAAATAAATACGATAACAGTATTGCAGCTTTACTTGCCGGACATGAAAGTGAACATGCATTAACAACCATATAAATAATCATGACAAAAAAAATTGCCATCATTGGCGGCGGAAACCTGGGCACCGCCATTGCAGAAGGACTTTTAAAAAGTAAATTTTGCAAGCCAGCAGACATCACTATTACCAAAAGAAACACAGCCACTTTAAAAGCTTTGGCCGAAAAAGGAGTGCAAGTAAGTTCGGATAATAATAAGGCTATCCGTAACAGTGAGTTGGTAATTCTTGCCATCAAACCTTTTCAGATGAGTGATGTATTGAATGGATTAAAAAAAGATCTTAATGCAAAACACATTTTGGTTTCGGTAGTTACCGGCGTACTCATCAGCGAAATTGATAGCAGCATTAAAAAGAAAATTCCGGTTTTTAGGGCCATGCCCAATACCGCCATTGCCATCCAGGAAAGCATGACTTGCCTGAGCTATACTAATGCCAGCGATGCACAAATAACTTTTGTAAAAAATCTTTTTACAACATTGGGAAAAGTAACGGTAATAAATGAAAACCTGATGGATGCTGCAACAGTGTTGGGTGCTTGCGGTACAGCTTATGCCATGCGGTATATAAGAGCAAACATTCAAGGTGGTATTGAAATTGGTTTTGATGCAGTAACGGCCAACTTAATTGCAGCCCAAACAGTAAAAGGCGCTGCCGAATTATTGTTGGTAAAAGGCACCCATCCCGAACAGGAAATTGACAAAGTAACCACACCAAAAGGCTGTACCATTGCAGGTTTAAACGAAATGGAACACCGGGGTTTTAGCTCCTCTTTAATAAAAGGAATTGCTACCAGTTATAATAAAATAGTAAAAGGATAGCTTTTTTTAAAAAATAGATTCCATAAAAAAGAGGTTGTCAAAACTGTCTTTTTTAACCGCAGAGACGCAAAGGCGCAGAGAAATAAAGTTTATTCAATCTGTAAAATCTGCGTCTCTGCGGTTATTTTTTGGGTTTATGATACAGCCTATTTTTTATTTAGCAATTTCTCAAAATACGTTCGCCGACAAAACAATGCTGTTTACCGACGATAGCTATGTAATAACCTAAAGCTACTTTCCGGCTATACAATTGCGTTATAGATTTGTGTTACGCAACATCAAAACAGCTCCTATACAAACCAGTATTAATCCTGCAAATATTCTGGTTTCGGGTCTTCTGTTTCCTTTAAAATTATTTTCCATGTTTTTTGTTTTTGTTACACAAATGTAGATTGCCCGAGCAGTTGTTAAAAGCTGCATTAGGCTGTCGCAGTAAAAACGTCGGTAAAAGGTGGAGGT
>JANPAP010000450.1:0-3540 GCA_031429975.1 Chitinophagaceae bacterium | reverse complement strand
ATACCACCACCCGTAAAGTTGTTTTTGAACAAACACCTTTTTTACTGAGCGATACGGTTGGCTTTATCCGCAAGCTGCCACACCATTTGGTGGAAAGTTTTAAGAGCACCTTGGATGAAGTAAGAGAAGCCGATATTTTGTTGCATGTGGTGGATATTTCGCATGCACAATTTGAAGAGCAATTAAAAGTTGTAAATAAAACCCTTGCCGAATTGGGCGCCACCGACAAACCTACCATCACTATTTTTAATAAGATGGACAAGTACGAGGCAGATGCTTTTGACCAATGGCTGGAGCCGGAAATAAAACAACAGATTTTAACTGAGATTAAAGAACGCTGGCAAAATGAAACCAACGGCAATTGCATTTTTGTTTCGGCCACCGAAAAAACAAATTTGGAATTATTGCGCCAAACCATTCTGAATAAAGTGAGGGATATGTACCAGATCCGGTACCCTTACAGATCCGAATATTTTTATTAATTGCCCCCATATTTTTTAATGACGGAACCCAAAAAATACAGTTGGCACAAAATTGCAGAAAGCAAAGAAGATCTGCATTTTAATGAAAACAATTTATTGCAGTTAGAAGCCAACGGTAAAAATATTTGTGTATCAAAAAAAGGGGATGCATTGTTGGCCTGTACCGCAAAATGCCCACATGCCGGCGGCATTTTGGCCGATGGTTATTTAGATGCGTTGGGCAATATTGTTTGTCCGCTGCACCGCTACAGGTTTAACCCACAAAACGGCCGCAATACCAGTGGCGAAGGATATTTTTTAAAAACATTTCCGGTAAATATTAATGAGGAAGGCGTGTTTGTTGGTTTTGAAATTTAGAAAAAAAATAGCTGGCTCAAGAATCCGTCCTGCTTCGCTTGTTGGTGAAAACACCAACAAGGGCGGGAAGGGCGGGAATTTCACCTTTGTTGGCATGCATTAAAAGTTGCAAGCTACTCAGCCAACGCCGTTGTTGTGTCTTATAGACCAACAACCGAAGTGTAAGCAATAGTACTTTCAAGCCCCAATAAATGAGGTTACAGTATTAGATTACTAAGCTTCGCTTGTTGGTGAAAACACCAACAAGGGCGGGGAAAAAAAATAGCTGGCTCAAGAATCCGTCCTGCGCCAGAGGGGGTATTTATTTTCAGCTGATATCTAAGGATAGCTGAGTATTACTGGAACAAGCGTCCGCCTGTGCTTTTTTGATTTATTATGACATCAATTTTTTAATCCAATTTTTATCTGTTTCAATTTAGTAACCTCCTTTGCCTTTGTCGGTCTATTAGATTTGTATTTGAATAACTTTTTGATAAATGTAAGCCCTGTTCAAAGCGTAACTTTGCCCCCAAATAAAAACCAGCATGGCAACACCCAAACAAAAAGTTACGCTCTCCCAAGCATTTAAAGAATTCATCTGGCCCCGCCGAAAAATTGTATTCCTTGGTTTGTTGCTGATTGTTATCAGCAGGTTGGCCAGTCTGGTGTTACCCGGAGCCAGTAAATTTTTAATGGATGATGTGATTGTAAAAAAAGACATCCACATGTTATGGATTTTACTGGCGGTGGTTGCCGGATCTATTATTGTACAATCCATCACTTCTTATTTACTTACAAAACTTTTGAGTGTAGAGGCGCAACACCTCATTTCCTTATTAAGAATAAAAGTGCAGAAAAAAATACTTTCGTTGCCGGTTAGTTATTTCGATAATAATAAATCGGGGGCACTGGTAAGTCGTATTATGAACGATGTAGAAGGTGTTCGAAATTTGGTAGGCACCGGACTGGTACAGTTAATTGGCGGATTACTAACATCGGTTATTTCCCTTGTATTACTAATCCGTATCAGCCCCATGATGACTTTTTATGTGTTGGTGCCTGTGGCCATATTTGCTGTGGTGGCTTTAAAAGCGTTCACCTATATCCGCCCAATTTTTAAAATGCGTGGCGTAATTAATGCCGATGTTACGGGACGTTTAACCGAAAGTATAAATGGTGTACGGGTAATAAAAGGCTTTAATGCCGAGGAGCAGGAAAACAAATCTTTTGAAAAAGGCGTAGAGCAATTGTTTTTGAATGTAAAGAAAAGCCTTACCTCCACAGCCATCATCACCAGTTCGGCAACCCTGTTACTGGGCCTGGCTTCTGCCGGAATTATGGGTATTGGTGGATACATGATTATACAAGGGCAATTAACTTTTGGCGAGTTCCTTGCCTTTACCCTTTATCTTGGTTTTATGATTGCCCCCATTGTACAAATGAGCAATATCGGTAGTCAGCTTACTGAGGCATTTGCCGGTTTAGACCGTACTGAAGAGATAATGAATATGGATCCGGAAGATGACAAAGCCGTACGTATTATTCCTTTGAATATTTTAAAAGGCGATATCCAATTTCAGGATGTTTGTTTTGCATACGAGGAAGGAAAAGAAGTAATAAGTGGAATCAGTTTCGATGCCCCGGCAGGATCTGTAACCGCATTGGTGGGTAGTTCTGGATCGGGTAAAACAACCATTGCCAGTTTAGCCGCCACCTTCATTACACCCGATTCGGGAAAAATAACCATCGACGGAATCGATTTGAGTAAAGTGATATTAAGTCACTATCGTCAGCACCTGGGTGTGGTTTTGCAAGATGATTTTTTATTTGAAGGAACCATCCGTGAAAATATTTTATTTGCTAGGCCAGATGCAGACGAGAAAAGAATGGCGAGTGCTGTTAAGTCGGCTTATGTAAATGAGTTTACCGATCGTTTTGAAAAAGGACTGGATACGGTAATTGGCGAAAGAGGCGTAAAGCTTTCGGGCGGACAAAGACAGCGTATTGCCATTGCCCGGGCCATCTTGGCCGATCCAAAAATTATTATTTTGGATGAAGCCACCAGCAGCTTGGATACCGAAAGTGAATCATTAATTCAGCAAAGTTTAAATGAGTTGATGAGGGGCAGAACAACATTTGTAATTGCCCACCGGCTAAGCACCATCCGCAAGGCCGATCAGATTTTGGTAATTGAATCGGGAGAAATAAAAGAACGGGGGAACCATGATGATCTGATTGCCAAACAAGGCCGGTACTATGAGTTATTTACGTATCAGGCGAGAATATAACCGGGACTTTTAACAAATCTCAAACTTGTAAATCCATATTTTTGAAAAGCCTGTAAAAACCAAGGTTCTATCAATTTGAAAACCTCCCATTTACTTTTATTTTTTTGTTCAATTCTCATGACATTTTCTTGTGTAACAGTACAACCCCTAACAGGTGTTTGGAAAGGAAAAATTGACCGGAAAAATGTAGAACTTAAAATTATAAAAACCGGCGACAGCATTACAGGCACCAGTTATTATTATACTTCGGCCAGTAACTACAAAAGATACAGTATAAAAGGATATTTTGATCCGGCAGATAACAGTGTAGTTTGGTGGGATGATGAATTGATTGAAGAGAAAACGGGTAAAAATTTGCTTCCGGTAAAACCTGCTTCTCCCTATATTTCCAGGGCTGATTTTAACTGTCCGGGTGGTACAAAAATGTTCCTGAC
>JANPAP010000449.1:0-5318 GCA_031429975.1 Chitinophagaceae bacterium | reverse complement strand
ATAGTGCCTTGGTGTGCATCCACAATTGTTTTTACATAACTTAATCCAAGGCCAAATCCTTTTACATTATGTAGGTTGCCGGTATGAGCCCGGTAAAATTTTTCAAATATTCTGGTAAGTGTTTCTTTGTTCATACCAATGCCATTATCTTCTATTTTAATTTTAAACTGGTTACCACTATTTTGGGTGCTGAGTTTAATCAGCAAATTATCTTTCGAATATTTAACGGCATTATCAAGCAGGTTGCTTACCAGATTTATCAAATGAACTTCATCAGCCATTAATACATCGTTTGTTGCATTTAATTGCAATTCGAGTTTGCCCTGTTTTTCATCAATTTGCAAATGCATGTTATTAACGGCACTATTAATTAAATCGTGTACATGTAATTTTTTTAGGTTGAGTTGCAATTCTTGTTTATCGAGCAAAGCAGCCTGCAGTATGGTTTCTACCTGCTTATTCATTCTACGGTTTTCTTCCTTTATGATGCCGGTAAAATAATTCATTTTTTCCCGGTCATTAATAACTTTTTCATTTTTCAACGCATCTACAGCAAGTGAAATGGTAGCCAACGGCGTTTTAAATTCATGCGTCATGTTATTAATAAAATCAGATTTTATTTCGCTTAATTTTTTTTGTTTAATCAATGCCCTAACGGTAAGAAAAAATGCACACATAATAATTAGCGTAAAAATAATGGCTCCGATAATTAACCAGGTCATGCTGCTCCAGATAAAACTTTTTGCATGCGGAATTAAAATAACCAGAAACTCCTGTGCTGAAATACCTTCTGAATTACTACCACTGGGCGACTCTAAAGGAATTGCCTGACGGATATTATTGATGGTATCATTTTGAAGTTTATAGAAATTTTCGGAAACCAATTCTTCTCCCATAATTGAAGTGGAACTGATTGAAAATTCGAAAGGAACTGTTTGCAGGTTTTGCTTATCAAATTCCTTTCTAATAATTTGTTTAATCTCATCTTTTGAAAATTTTTGAGAAATAGTGGGTGCAAAAAATTCCAATTGTAAACGATCGCTTGGAAAAAGATTGGGATTCCGTTTTATCATTGGCATCAAATTGCCTTTTTCCTGAATCAAATCTTCCGAAACATGGTAGGTGGCTGTAATTAAATGTTCACTAAATTTTTGTTCCTGAGTTTCCAATGCACCCTTTATCCAAAGTATCTGAAAAAAAATAAGTCCCAGTAAGGAAAGAAATATCAATACCGTTATAATTGGGAAAATTTTTTTCATGCATGCAAAAGTAATCCGGTACAATGCTTTTAAATAATTACAACCGGTTTAAAAAATAAATTTAACGTAGGTTTTAGAACTTGCGTTATTTGTAAAAATATCTTTAGTTTTTCAATCAATAAAGAAAATAATTTTTTATATTGAAATATGATTACCGCAGCGCCAGGCATATTATTAATAGCGGATCCATTTTTAAAAGATCCGAATTTTATAAGGACCGTTATTATATTATGTGAGCACCAGCAGGAAGGCAGTTTTGGTTTTGTTTTGAACAAACAATACGAGCAAACGCTGGACGAGTTAATGGATGGATTTGAGGGACATAAAATTCCGATATATTATGGTGGGCCGGTACAAATGGATACGATTCATTTTTTACACCAGTATCCCGAAAAAGTTACCGGCGGCATGGAAATTATGAAAGGTGTTTATTGGGGTGGTGACTTTGAAATGTTAGGCGAAATGGTAAAAAGCAATGAAATTGATTATAATAAAGTTCGATTTTTTATTGGTTACAGTGGTTGGGGTGATGGCCAACTAAATAGTGAACTAAATGAAAAAAGTTGGCTTACTGCAACGGCTACAAGAAAATTAATTTTTCATAATCAACCCGACGAAATATGGAAAGACAGCCTCCGACACTTGGGAGGTGATTATGAAATGATGATTAATTTCCCCATCGATCCGCAACTAAATTAAAGAACGGATTGTTTCTGCAAAAACCGTACTCAGTACTTTATCCGCTCTTCCAGCAACTGCAATTATTTCAGCAATATCAACTGGCTTTAAATCATCGGGATTGCATTCATCGGTAATAACACTTACCGCTGCACAAGGCAATCCAATCTGGTTGGCAACAATAACTTCGGGCACTGTACTCATACCCACCATATCGGCACCAATATTTTTAAGATATCGATATTCGGCACGGGTTTCTAAATTGGGACCAGGCACCGCTACATACACACCTTGTTTTATTTGCACAGCTATTTTTTTAGCGGCCTTTACAATCATTTCATTTAAAAAATTATTGTAAGGGTTGCTCATATCAACAAATCGATTACCGAACAATGGATCACTTACGCCACGAAGTGGATTATCGGGTTGCAAATTGATGTGATCGGTTAACAAAACCAGCTCTTCTTTTTTAAAATCCGGATTTAAACCACCGGCTGCATTACTCAATAGTAAATATTTTACGCCCAATGCTTTCATCACCCGTATGGGGAAAGTTATTTGCTGCATCGTATATCCTTCATAATAATGAAACCTGCCCTGCATGGCCAATACAGGCACATTGCCCAACAATCCAAACACCAGATTGCCTTTATGCGACTCCACCGTTGCAGCAGGAAAATGAGGAATTTTATTATAAGGAATTGACTGTTGAATTTCAATTTTATTGATGATGGAATTAAGGCCGGTTCCTAAAACGATACCAACTGCAGGATTTTCCATTCCGTTCTTTTGTAAAAAAGCAACACAATCATTCAGCATCTCAATTGTAAAATTCATAATAATTATTTAAACTGAAATGTACGGAAATAGAAAGCAAACAATAGCAAAAACGATTCAATAAATTTGCGTTAATAAATTTTGAAGATTGTGAAAACGCAACATTGCGTTGATAAATAATTATCTTCCTTAAAAAAAAGGAATTGCTCTACCAATTAATAAAAATATTTGCAAAAATTGCTGTTCCATTTTATTGCCGGGATATAAGGATTAACACAAAGCAGATACCTCAGCATAAAGGGCCTTTGCTGCTTGCAGTAAACCATCCCAATTCATTTTTAGATGCTATTATACTTTGCAGTTTATTTAACCGCCCAGTTTATTCACTTGCAAGGGGAGATGCATTTAAAAATAAATTTTTCGCAAAAATTTTATACCATCTAAAAATGTTTCCTGTTTACCGGGTAAGTGAAGGGGTTGAAAACATGGATGAGAACTACAAAACTTTTGATGCCTGTAAAAAAATTTTTAAGCAAAATGGTACGGTACTAATTTTTAGTGAAGGCCGTTGTATTAATGAATGGCATTTGAGGCCACTAAAAAAAGGCACTGCAAGACTTGCCATCAGCAGTTGGGAAGAAGGTATAGATTTAACAGTTTTACCTGTTGGAATTAATTACAACTCCTTTACAAAATTTGGAAAAAACATTCACCTGAATTTTGGAGAACCAATCAACAAAGAGCAGATAGATTTTAAAAACAGCCATGGTAACGCCATTAAACAATTTAATGAAACCCTGAATGCACAATTAAAAAATCTGGTGTACGAAATTGAACCGGATGACCACAAAAAAATTCAGGAAGTTTTTTTTGTACAACAATCGCTGCTGAAAAAAATATTACTTTTTGTGCCAGCTATTTTTGGAT
Source organism: Chitinophagaceae bacterium (assembly GCA_031429975.1). GTDB lineage: Bacteria > Bacteroidota > Bacteroidia > Chitinophagales > Chitinophagaceae > Ferruginibacter. The sequence continues at coordinate 1,677 of JANPAP010000449.1, read as the reverse complement.
TTATTTTAAATGCGCCCATTTACTATTTTATAAAATGGTTGCATAAAACCCTGGTTAAAGAACCGGGGCATTTTGATTCGGTTATAATTGGTTTTTTGTTGTTGCTATACCCTTTTTATTTATTGGCAATTTGTTGTTTGCTGTTTTTTTATTGTGGAATTGCAGTGGCTGTTTCCGGTTTTATATTGCTGCCTTTATTTGGGTTTTGTACGGTGCAATTAAAGCGGCAGTTTTAAATGATGGAGAAGAAAAAATAAAAAATATGATATCAAAAAAAACAATTGGGCTTGGAGTTATTGTTGCAATTGCATTTGTTCTATCGGGCTGGTGCAGTAAATTTTTCATAAGTACCGATTTGACTTTTATTAATCAATCCACCCTTCATATTGACAGTGTTGTATTTATTTTAAATAATTACAGGTATAAAATGGTTTCTATAAAGCCTAATTCAACAATAACAAACACTATTTATCCTGATTCGATTCAATTAAATAACCACGATATAATGATAACTGCAACTCTTTTCTTAAATGGCTCATTTTTTAAATATGGTGTATACTATAATGACCTTACTGGTGATTTACAAAAAGAATATATACTTACACTTACGGCAGATTCTACTGTACAATTAAGGAGGGGATTTTAAGATTATGCAATGTTGACTCGTCCTAAAATAAGTTTACAGGTTTGATAATAAATCCAGATTAGGTCGGTGGGAGACAAAAATATTATAAAGGGTTTTCACTCCGAGGTCGGTGTCTTCACCGACCTTCCACAGCAATCTCGGTGGAAAATCCCAACGAGTTATTAAAACAAAATTCCACTCTTAAAAAGCACTCCAAAGTCGGTAGTATTATTCTGATTAGGTCGGTGAGGACAACGACCTCTGGGATGAGGAGACATAAAGCCCCTCCAAACCTCCCCGAAGGGGAGGCTTTAAAACTCCTTTATAATCTAAACATTTCACTCCGACCTCTGGGGATAATCCCAACAAGTTTTTAAAACAAAAAACCCACACAAATTTGTGTGGGTTTTAATTTTATAAAATATTTTTTTAAAGCTCTTCTGCACCTTCAACCAAAACAGTTGTCTTGTTATTTAAAATTTCGGCAAAGCCACTTTGGATAGTATAAGTAACTGTAGAATTTTTATCGGTCAGAATTTTTAATTTTCCGGCCTTTAAAGCACTTACCATGGGCGCATGCTTGTCTAACACTTCAAACAAACCGCTGATGCCCGGCAACTGAACGCCATACACATCGCCACTGAATACTTTTTTTTCCGGTGTTAATATTTCTAATGTCATAAAGCCCCTCCAAACCTCCCCGAAGGGGAGGCTTTGAAACTCTTTAATAATCTAAACAGTAAACTGAACGGATTATTTAGAGTTTCATTTTAAATTGTTAAATAATGGTATGCCGTACAAGTGAGTGACACAACGATGATGCCATGAAAAACATAAGTTGGTCAACAAAACTTATGCAACAAAAAAAGAACTGTTTTATTTTACTAAAGCTGTTGCCCTCAGTTCCCCCTTTAGGGGGCGGAGGGGGCTAAGCTTGTGCTGCAGCCATTAATTTTTTACCTTTTTCAATTGCATCTTCCAAAGTACCTACCAGGTTAAAGGCTGCTTCCGGATACTCATCAACTTCACCGTCCATAATTGAATTGAAACCG
>JANPAP010000448.1:0-4984 GCA_031429975.1 Chitinophagaceae bacterium | reverse complement strand
ATTCAAAAGTCAAAAATAAAAAATAAAAAATAAAAAAATAAAAACGCAAAACTCTAAACTTTTAACTAATAACTCTTAATTCTTAATTCTTAATTCTTTTCAACATTTGTTTTGTTATTGAGCAGATTCCTCGTTCCTCGGAATGACAACATAACTTAAAACTTATAACTTAAAACTTATAACTTATAACTCTTAACTAATTTCCCAACACCTTCACCCCTTCCATATTAATTTTAGTTACGTACGAATGAAAATCCAATCCGATATTATTGTACACTGACTTCATTTCATTTTCAACAAGAACTGCGGTGGGCCTGTCTTTACTCAACATAAACAAAGATGGACCAGAACCTGAAATACCACCACCAATAGCACCAACAGTTTTGCATCTTAATTTCACTTCATCAAAACCCGGAATTAAAATACTTCTAACCGGTTCAACAATCACATCCTCCAGCGAACGGCCAATCAGCTCCAAATCGTTTTGCATTAACCCTGCAACCAGTCCTGCAATATTGCCCCATTGTTTAATGGCATCTTTTAATAAAACTTCTTTACGTAAAATTTGCCGGGCATCAATCGTTCTTACTTCAATTTGAGGATGCACCACCGTTACAAATAAATCGGGAGCCGGAATACTGATAATATCCAACGGAAAAATACTTCTGATTAATGTAATACCACCATATATACATGGTGCAATATTATCGGCATGCTTTACACCCGATGCAACTTTTTCGCCAAACATGGCAAAGCGTACCAAATCATGTTTACTAAAAATATTTCCCAACAAGTGATTGGCTGCAACAACCGCCCCTGCTGCACTTGCAGCACTTGAGCCAATACCGCTGCCGGGTTTTATTTTTTTATGAATAGTAACTTCAAAGCCAATATTGCCTTCCAGTTCTTCAATCATTTCTATTAACGGAGCACCGGCAGTATTCTTTGCCGGATCTGACGGTAAGGGGTAGCCGTCGGCACTGTGAATAATAATTTTCTTTTCGTCCAGCAATTTCACTTCCATCAAATCATTGGGTTCATCCAGGCACAATCCTAAAATATCGAAGCCACAAACCAGGTTTGCAACCGTACCCGGTGCATGCACACTAACAATACTACCTGCAGGCATTTTGCCGGCTGTGCTTATTTTTTTGTGAATTGATGATTCCATTTTTTAATTTCTAAATTAAACCCATTGCCGCATTCTTAAACAAAAAATAAATTTTTATTATTTTGAGGTACGGATGATATCTGCAAAAACACCCGATGCCGTAACATCAGCTCCAGCACCGGCACCCTTTATAACAAGTGGTTGTTCAACATACCGATCGGTATAAAATAAAACGATATTATCCTTACCATATAAATGATAAAAATCGTGTTGTGGATTTATATGCTGCAAACCTACAGCAGCTTTACCGTCTTTAAAACTTGCTACAAATTTTAATTTATTACCGGTAATTGTAGCTTCTTCAAAAATACTTTTAAAGTGTGCTTCATGCGCTTCCATGGATTTATAAAAATCGTCAACACTTCCAATCATACAAGCAGGCGGCATAAATGAATTATTAGAAATATCCTCCATTTCAATTATCTCACCAGCCTCACGGGCAAGAATCATAATCTTCCGCATTACATCTTTTCCGCTTAAATCCAACCTTGGATCCGGCTCGGTATAGCCTTCATCCTGCGCCTGTTTTACTACCGATGCAAATGATTTTTTTCCATCGTAATTATTAAACACAAAATTCAACGTACCACTTAACACCGCTTCCATACGATTCACCTTATCACCACTGCGTATCAAATCGTTCAAAGTTGATATAACCGGCAAACTGGCTCCCACATTGGTTTCAAACAAAAACTGGGCATTAAATTCTGCAGATAGGTTTTTTAATTTGCGATAGTATTCATAGTTAGAAGAGCAGGCAACTTTATTACAAGCCACCACCGAAATACTTTTTTGCAGCAGTTTATCATACATCGTTGCTATCTGATCATTTGCGGTTACATCTGCAAAAACAGCGTTGCGTAAATTTTTATCCTGCACCAATTTTACATACGTTTCCATATCCATTGGTTCGGCTGCATCCAACAATGCTTTCCAATTATTTAAATCAATACCCTGTTCAATTACCAACATTTTTTTACTGTTCGCAATGCCCACAACATTTATTTTAAGTCGAAGATTTTTTAAAAGATAAGTTGCCTGTTGTTGAATTTGTGCCATTAATTTTCCACCCACATTTCCAACACCAGCAATAAATAAATTGATTTCTTTATTTACTGTTTCAAAAAATTCTTCATGCAAAACATTGATGGCTTTTTTTACATCTTGCATGGCTATAACTGCCGAAATATTTCTTTCGCTGGAGCCCTGGGCAATGGCTCTAACATTCACTCCGTTCTTTCCTAAGTTTCCAAACATTTTTCCACTGATGCCTGGATGACTTTTCATATTATCACCAACCAATGCAATTATTGCCAGATTGTTTTCTACTACAATTGGATCTACTTTTTTAGTTTCAATTTCGTAAGCAAAAACTTCATCAATACTTTTTTGAGCAGCAGTTGCATTAACTGCATCGATACCCACACAAATGGAATGTTCTGAAGAACCTTGTGTGATAAGGATTACATTTATTTTTTTAGAAGCCAGTGCTTCGAATAATCTTTTTGAAAAACCGGGGATACCCACCATACCGCTTCCTTCCAAACTCAGCAATGAAATATTATTGATACTAGAAATACCACTGATGCTGTTACCATTTTTGGGTGCTTCATTTTGAATTACCGTACCATAATCATCGGGTGCAAAAGTGTTTTTTATCCAGGTTGGAATTCCTTTATTACTTACCGGTTGTATGGTTGGCGGATAAATAACTTTAGCTCCAAAATGCGAAAGCTCCATCGCCTCCTGGTAACTGATTTGCGGAATGATTTTTACATTCGAAACAATCCTCGGATCCGCAGTCATCATACCCGAAACATCCGTCCATATTTCGAGCAGATGAGCATTTACTGCTGCTGCGATAATTGCAGCAGTATAATCAGATCCGCCACGGCCCAGTGTTGTATCGATGCCATCGGTATCTCTCGATACAAATCCGGGCATCATAAAAAGATTTGATGCTGATGCAGAAAAATAATTCGCAATTTTTTTATCGGTAATACTAAAGTTAACAGCCGCTGCACCAAAATTTGAATTGGTAGTAATTAATTCCCTCGAGTCTTTCCATTCGCAATAACCAATTTCTGATTTTAGTTTTGCTGCAATTATTTGTGATGATAAAATTTCACCATAGCAAACAATCCGGTCTTTAGTTCTATCCGACAATTCTTTTAAAAGAAAGATACCATTACAGATATCTTCAATTTCGTTACAAAGTGTTTTAAGCAAACTCAATACAGCACTTTGTTGTGTTATTGGAATCAGTTCTTTGGCAGTTTGTAAATGCCGTAGTTCCACTTCTTTTAATTTTTCTTTATAGTCCTCATCATTTTCTGCAGCCATTTTACTACATAACAATAACATGTCGGTAATACCGCCCAATGCAGATACCACCACAATAGTTTTGTCTGTTTTAATTTTTTCCTGAACAATTGCAATTACCTTACTGATATTGGTTGCATTTTTTACTGAACTTCCACCAAACTTTAAAACCTGCATGACTGAATGATTTGAATATGTAATGTAAATTAGAAATTTTAATTCCTGTTAATTGTAAAGCAATAAGCCCTTAGATGATATGTATGATTTTACCCTTAACGGGTAATGGTAATAAAAACAGGCGTAGCAGTTACCTTAGTAAGTAAGACCGTATTGTTATTATTTAAGCTTATTATTAATTTCACGTTTAGCACTTTTAAAAGTGCTGTAAATTAATTAATTATTTCTAAACACTGGCCATTAATTAAATATTTTAAACTATTTTCAAGCTTTCATTGCATTGCTGCCAACATTATTACATTTTTATTAAAAATTATTGAACATGGATTTTCAATCTAATAGCAGATTGCAGCAATTTAAAAATTTGATTGGCATCAAGTTTCAGTTATACAACAGTCTATTTACATCGCTCCCATTTCATAAAATTGAAAAAACGGGTATCCTGCTTTCGCTGTTATTAAATAATTGTGAGGAGGGCTATGAAAATAAATTGAGTCCAACCCAGATCATTGAAGATTTTTTTTCTACCCATACCAATTATAAACTACCAAAAGATAAACTCGATTTGCTTTTTCGCTTTACACAGTATATAGAAAGGCAGGTGGTTTTGTTTGATGCCTTGGAAGACGCTTCCTTTAGGGAATTAAATGATTTTAGTGGGCCGGGCACTTTAAAAAATCTGTCCACACAAATTTTAAAAGAAAATAAAGAAGCGGCATTAAAAGAAAAATTAAAAGACTTTTCAATCCGCTTGGTACTTACTGCACACCCTACACAATTTTATCCCGGTTCGGTATTGGGAATCATCAATGATTTGGCAAAAGCATTGGCAGAAAACAATACGGTTCTTATAAATAGTTACCTGCAACAATTGGGTAAAACAGCTTTTTTTAAAAAACAAAAGCCAACACCTTTTGATGAGGCAATGAACCTGATTTGGTTTTTAGAAAACATTTTTTATTACGCAGCAGGAAGGATAATTACAAATTTAAAAAATCAATTTCCTGATTCAATTGATGATGCTAACCCAGTTATCAATATGGGTTTTTGGCCGGGTGGCGATCGGGATGGAAACCCCTTTGTAAATGCAACTACAACCTTAAAAGTTGCGGATGCATTAAGAGGTGGCATCATTAAATCTTACTATCTCGAAATTCGCAGAATTAAACGCAGGCTTACATTTGAAGGAGCAGATGTGCTTTTAAACGAACTGGAAAATTTGCTATATACCAATATTTTTATTCCGGGTAACCGATCCCAAATTTCGAAACTGGATATTTTAGATCCACTTTTCAAAATCAAAGAAATTATTTA
>JANPAP010000447.1:0-6310 GCA_031429975.1 Chitinophagaceae bacterium | reverse complement strand
GTAGGGATGATCCTGATCTTTTGGCTTGGCGCTTACATACAAACTATATACACCTATTAAACCTGCAATAATGTTTACAATACTTTCCAATGCATCGGTTAAAACAGCAACGGATTGCGTAAGGTACCAGGCAATAATTTTTATGATAAACAGTCCAATGCCAATAACCGTAATAATTTTTTGCAGGCGCAGGTTTTGTTGTTCTTTTTGCAAGCGGATAGTTTGAATGAACAAATATAGACGCTGTTGATGAATCGGTAAACAGTAATCGATATACTTGTAAATAAAATGCCGCTTCAATTCGTACATTTGCAATCAACAAAAACGATACCCTTTAAAAGGGTATTTTGTTAATGATGAATAGTGGTATGCAGTACAAGAGTGCGACGCAACGATGTTGCCCAAAGTGCCAATGCCGGAAACAAAAAAATAATAATCAAATAAATAAACCGGAAACGGATTAAGGAATGGAACTAAGCAAAAATTTTATACCCACCGAAGTGGAAGCGAAATGGTACCAGCATTGGATGGACAAAGGCTATTTTAAAAGTACCCCAGACGAGAGGGAACCATACACGATTGTAATGCCACCACCCAATGTAACCGGGGTGTTGCACATGGGGCATTGTTTAAACAATACGATTCAGGATATTTTAATTCGCAGGGCCAGAATGCAGGGTAAGAATGCCTGCTGGGTGCCGGGTACCGACCATGCCAGCATTGCCACAGAAGCCAAAGTGGTAGGCATGTTGAGGGAAAGAGGCATTGCCAAATCATCTTTATCGAGGGATGAATTTTTGGGTTATGCCTGGGAGTGGAAAGAAAAATATGGCGGCATTATTTTGCAGCAATTAAAAAAATTAGGCTGTAGTCTGGATTGGGACAGAACATCCTTTACCATGGATGAAGACTATTACCAGAGTGTAATAAAAGTTTTTGTTGCCCTGCATAATAAAGGAAGTATTTACCGTGGCAAACGAATGATTAATTGGGATACCAAGGCCAAAACGGCTTTGAGTGATGAAGAAGTGATTCGTAAAGAAACCAACCAAAAATTGTATTACATAAAATACAATTTAGTAGATAGTAATAACACCCCTTTAGGGGATGGGGGTAATATTATTATCGCTACCGTAAGGCCCGAAACCATCATGGGCGACACGGCCATTTGTGTAAATCCGAATGATGATCGCTTTAAACATTTACATGGAAAATTTGCGGTAGTACCGTTAATCAATAGACGCATTCCGATTATTACCGATGATTATGTAACCATGGAATTTGGTACCGGTGCATTAAAGGTTACCCCTGCACACGACATGAATGACAACCAGCTTGGCCAAAAACACGGATTGGAAGTGGTGGATATTTTTGATGAAGATGGTACCCTGAATGTTGATGCTCAAATTTATGTTGGAGAGGATCGTTTTACCGCAAGAAAAAAGATTGTGATTGAATTGGAGGAAAAAGGATTTGTTGAAAAGATTGAAGACTATACCAGCGAAGTAGGTTACAGCGAAAGAACCGACACCGTGGTAGAACCCAGGCTGAGCCTGCAATGGTGGGTTAGCATGAAAGAGCTGAGCACCCCTGCATTGAAGGCGGTGATGGAGGAAGAAATAAAATTTTATCCGCCCAAATTTAAAAATTTGTACCGCCACTGGATGGAGAATGTAAAGGACTGGTGTATCAGCCGGCAGTTGTGGTGGGGCCACCGGATTCCGGCATGGTATGATGGCGAAGGCAATGTATATGTTGCCGAATCAGAAAAATCTGCTTTCGAAAAATATTTTGCCCAGCAGGGTATCAAGCCTCCCCCACAGGGGGAGGTTTGGAGGGGGCTTTTTCAGGATGAAGATTGTTTAGACACATGGTTCAGCAGTTGGCTTTGGCCCTTTGAAGTTTTTAAAGGATACAGCAATCCGGACAATACAGAAATAAAATATTATTATCCAACCAATACGTTGGTAACCGCTCCCGAAATAATTTTCTTTTGGGTGGCAAGGATGATTATGGCGGGTTATGAATACATGGATGCCAAACCATTTAAGGATGTTTATTTCACCGGAATTGTAAGGGATAAGCAAGGTAGAAAAATGAGCAAAAGCCTCGGAAATTCTCCCGACCTGTTGGCGCTGATTGAACTTTATGGTGCAGATGCTGTAAGGTTTGGAATTATGGTTTCCTCCCCTGCAGGAAATGATTTGATGTTTGATGTGGCCGCTTTGGAACAGGGCCGAAACTTCAATAATAAATTGTGGAATGCATTGCGGTTGGTAAAAATGTGGGAGGGCCGTCAATCGCCAATTGGCATTGGGCAATTGGCAACTGGCAACAACGAGCAGTTTGCTATTGATTGGTTTGAAAACCGAATGAATGAAGTAAAGGCAACTGTGGAAGAATTGATGCAACAGTTTCGCCTGAGCGAAGCGTTGAAAACAGTGTACTCCCTTATTTGGGATGATTTCTGTAGCTGGTACCTGGAGTGGATTAAACCGGGATTTGAGCAACCCATTCATCCGGATGTTTACAACAAAACCGTTAATTATTTTGAAGACCTGATGCAATTATTGCACCCGTTTATGCCGTTTATTTCGGAAGAGATTTATCAAAGTCTGAAACCGCAAAGCATCGATTTATGTGTTGCCCAATACAGTAAAATTATTGGCAAAGATGAGGCGGTTTTAAAACAAGGTGAACTACTGAAGAATGTAATTTCGGCCCTAAGGGATGCCAGAAATAAAAATCAGGTAAAGCCAAAAGAAACCATCCAGCTTTTTATTCAAACTGAAAATGAAAAAGCATTTGCGCCCATTGAAAATATTATTGCCAAGCAAATAAATGCAAGCAGCATCAGTTACTGCAATACTGCAATAGCCAATACCATAGTGGTTGCTGTTGAAAAAGATAAATTTTATATAGAGGCCGAAATAAAACTGGATGCAGCAACTTTAAAATCCGATTTGTTGAAAGACCTTGCCCATCAGCAAAGCTTTTTAATTGCTGTTCAGAAAAAACTGAGCAACGAACGGTTTGTTCAAAATGCAAAACCCGAAGTGATTGAATTGGAACAAAAGAAACAGGCAGATGCAGCAGCAAGAATAAAAACCATTGAAGAAAGTTTGGCTGGATTGATTTAACATTTATCTATACCAATAACCGTTTATATTCGTTTTATAGATAAACAACTATTTATGCATAAAAAGCTATTCCTTATTTTTTTTAATACAATGCTGTTGCTGGGCCTTAGCGCAATTGCATTTGCTCAACAACCTCCTAAAAAACCTGTAATTACACCTGTTGTTAAATTTAAACCTCCGGTAGTAAAAACATTTCTGGCAAAATTTACCGGCATAACGGCAACCTGTACTGCAGAAGTTGGCAAACAAATTATTACGCTGCCACTACGAATTGCAGACGAAAAAAATGAGACTTACAAAATTTCATCCTACCAATTTGCTTACAAAAGAATAGGTGTTACCGAAGATGAAGAAACCGGAAAATTGTCGCCGCAATCGGATATGGTGGCGCAACGGTTTACAGAAACGCCCCTGCCCGAATTATGGAAATCCAATATCATTGAGCAACTACACAAAGGAGAAGAGCTTTACTTCTTCGACATTATTATGTTGGACAAAACCGGCCGTTTATTTTTTGCTCCAGACTTAAAAATTACCATCGAATAATTTATTGATGAAATACACTGATTACACGAATTAGGCGAATTACACTGATTGAAAAAATTCGTGTAATTCAAATCCGTCTAATTCGTGTAATCCGTGTTTCAAACTTACTCCACTGCAAAGTCAATCCGGATGGTAATAGATGCTGTTTTATTTTTTGAAGAAGTATTGAACACGCCACCATAACTGTAATCTTCATTGCTGTTTTGTCCGGTTATTTGAAACACCCCCATGGTTGCTTTTTTAATTTTACCCAAACCGCTTCCGGCATTTTTTGCAATGGTTTCTGCCCGCTGTTTAGCATCGGCACTGGCTTTGGCTAACAGGTCAATTTTTAGTTCCGATAATTTTGTGTAGTAATAAGATGGTGCCGAAGAATTAAATTCAATGCCACTCTCAATTAATTCGGTAACCTCTCTCGAAATTTTTTCAACCTTGGTAATGTCTTTCGAATCTACCGTAACATTTTGTCTTAAATTATATCCGGAAAAAACGGTTCCTGTAATTTTACCATCTACATCATATTTTGTTGCAAATTGCTTATCGATCGAAACGGCTGAAAAAACCATTTCTCCTTCTCCCACGCCTTTCCCTTTCAGGTAATTTCTAATTTTGCCTTCGTCTTCTTTTAACAAGGAGTAGGCAGTTTTTAAATCCATCATCACCCGGTTATAATTACCCGTCCATACAATCTGGTCGCTGGTAAAATCTTTTTCGGCCAATCCTGTTACCGCAATATTTTCAATGGCTTTAAACTTGTACTGATAAGCATTTGCACCAATTAAAAAAGCGATGATGCAGGTTATGCAAACCATCGCTACAGCAAGGTAATTTTTCATTTTATAAATTTTAATACGAATATAATGGAGGGAAGCAAATTAAAAAGTTAAAACTAGAAGGCAAAAGTAAAAAGTGAAAACCAAAAAGTTTAAGGTTTAAAGTTTAAGGTTAAAACATAGAAATTTAAAGTGTTTAATAATAATGGGAAACTTAAAAAAGGCAAAAATTAAAAGTGAAAAGCAAAAAGTTTAAAGTTTGCAATATTAAAAACGAGAAACGAAAAAACGAGAAACAAGAAACAACCTAAAAAAAAGAACCCGAAATTTAATAAACCAACTGGTGCGTTTGTTTTATTATCCCAATCACAAACACACTTTGTACATGGCCCATATTATCCACCGCACTTAATTTGTTTACATGAAAATCGTAGTAGGCATTCATGTCTTCGCAAACCACCTTCAGCATAAAATCAAATTCACCGGAAATATTATAGCATTCAATCACCTCCTGCATGGCATGAATGGCTTTGATAAATTTTACGCCGGCATTTTTATTATGTTCCTTCAAGCTTACATAACAAATCACCATCAATCCTTTTTTTACTTTGGTATGATCCAGCAATGTGGCGTATTGTTTTATTACACCGGTAAGTTCCAAACGTTTAATGCGGTCATGAACCGGCGTAGTACTCAGGTGAATTTTTGCAGCAATTTCCTTTACCGTCATCCTTGCATTTTGTTGCAACAGCGATAAAATGGCAAGGTCTTTACTGTCCAGTGCAACCATTGTTGCAGGGGTATTTTCTTTTTGGGTTGATGTTGGCATGAGTGTATAGTATTATCTCCTGATATAATCATTAAATATAGCCTTCTGTCCTGAATTCATCAAAACATACAGAAAAATTTCCTGCAATTTGTACATTTGTAACCTTAAATAAAAATTATGTCAACGATAACTAAAAATCAAATTGATTTCAGCCTCAAAAACAAAGTAGCTGATATGAGCCTCGCCGCATGGGGCCGTAAAGAAATAAGATTAGCCGAAGCAGAAATGCCGGGCTTAATGGCACTACGTGCAGAGTACGGACCAAGCCAGCCACTGAAAGGTGCAAGGATTGCCGGTTGCTTACACATGACCATTCAAACCGCAGTTTTAATTGAAACCCTTACCGCTTTAGGCGCCGAGGTAAAATGGAGTTCTTGCAATATTTTCTCTACGCAAGACCAGGCTGCTGCAGCAATTGCCGCAACCGAAGTGGGTGTTTTTGCCTGGAAAGGACAAACACAGGAAGAATCTGATTGGTGTATTGAGCAAACCTTATTTTTTGGTGGTGCCGATCGTCCGTTAAATATGATTTTGGATGATGGTGGTGATTTAACCAATATGGTTTTTGATCAGTATCCCGAGTTGATTGCAAACATCAAAGGATTATCCGAAGAAACCACCACAGGTGTTCACCGTTTGTATGAGCGTATGGCCAATGGTACTTTACCAATGCCTGCAATTAATGTAAACGATTCGGTTACCAAATCTAAATTCGATAACAAATACGGTTGTAAAGAAAGTTTGGTTGATGCCATCCGCCGTGCTACCGATGTTATGATGGCAGGTAAAGTTGCTGTTGTTGGAAGTTATGGTGATGTGGGTAAAGGATCTGCAGCTTCCTTAAAAGGTGCTGGTTGCAGAGTAATCGTTACCGAAATTGATCCTATCTGTGCATTGCAAGCTGCAATGGATGGTTTTGAAGTTAAGCCAATGGCTAAAGCAGTTGCCGAAGCAGATATCATTGTTACGGCTTCTGGTTGCAGAGACTTGATTACCGAACAACATTTTCGTTTAATGAAGGA
>JANPAP010000446.1:0-2220 GCA_031429975.1 Chitinophagaceae bacterium | reverse complement strand
GCAATGAAAGAAATTCAAAATTCAAAAGTAAAAAATCAAAATATTAAGCTGCTGATAGCCGGCGAATTTTACGAAGACCGCAAACAATTTGATGATCAAATAACTCAGCTAGATATCAAAAATGATTTGATTTTACACACCGATTTTATTCCGGATAGTGAAGTGAAATATTATTTATGTGCGGCCGATGTTGTGGTACAACCTTACCGTAATGCAACCCAGAGTGGCGTTACGCCATTGGCTTATCATTTTGAAGTGCCCATGATTGTTACCAATGTTGGTGGACTGGCTTCGCTGGTACCCGATGGGAAAGTTGGATTAGTGGCCGAGCCAAATGCCGCATCCATTGCAGCAAAAATTGAATCCTTTTTTGAAACTGGGGCAACCTATTTTTTACCTGGCCTGCAGGAAGAAAAGAAAAAATACAGCTGGAAAAAAATGACCGCAGCTATTTTTGAAATGGCAGGTATTCAATAATAATTTCAGATCCCTATTTATTTTAATAACCAATATTGGCTAATTTGCAACCATGATTTACAGAAGCAAAGCACCACTTAGAATTGGCCTTGCCGGCGGTGGAACCGATGTGAGCCCTTACAGTGATGAATTTGGTGGCGCTATTTTAAATGCCACTATTTCTTTGTCGGCACACGCCAGCATTGAGCCATTGGATGAGCCCATCATAATTGTTGAAGCGCTTGACAGGAAAGAGTTACAGCAATTCGATCTGTCAACAAGTTTGCCCATTGATGGTACACTCGATTTGTTGAAAGGCGTTTACAACCGCATACAAAAAGATTTTTCTTTTCCATTAAAAGGGTTCCGCTTATCCACATATGTGGATGCGCCTGCCGGTTCCGGATTGGGTACTTCATCAACGTTGGTGGTTGCTATTTTAGGGGCCTTTGTTGAAATGTTGAAACTGCCTTTAGGCGATTATGATATTGCACACCTGGCATACCAGATAGAAAGAGTAGACTTGCAATTGGCCGGTGGTAAGCAGGATCAATATGCAGCAACTTTTGGTGGCGTAAATTTTATGGAGTTTTATGATGGCGATAAAGTGATTGTAAATCCTTTACGCATTCGCCCCGAATATTTGCATGAGCTGGGTAATAATTTGGTTTTATATTTTACCGACACATCCCGTGAAAGTGCCGCTATCATTAACGAGCAGGTAAAAAATGTGCAGAACAAAAATGAAAAAAGTATCGAGGCCATGCACCAATTAAAGGAACAAGCCAAGATGATGAAAGAAGTTTTATTAAAAGGTAAACTCAATGATTTTGGTGCCATCCTTGATTTTGGATTTCAACAAAAAAGATTGATGGCGCATAATATCAGCAATAGCAGCATTGAAGTTATTTACGATGCTGCAAAAAAAGCTGGCGCCACAGGAGGTAAAATAAGTGGCGCAGGTGGCGGTGGTTTTATGATATTTTATTGCCCCGGAAACAACCGCTATAAAGTAACAGAAGTGTTGAAAAACTTTGGCGGCGAAATAAAAAATTATACGTTTACCAAATACGGGCTTACCAGTTGGATGATTTAATCAAACAAAATTAATGATAGTAAATACTCAGCTTAGGCCGCTTTGCTGCATTGCTGTTAAAGCTGGCAGTATACTGCCGGATTTTATAAGTCACTTCATTTTGCAGCCTTATTAAAAAACCGTTATTGCTGTTTAGCAACATATCATTTATCAATGCCGTTACAGTGATGATATTATTATCGGTTGCCGTTACACTTTGCGGAATGATGCTCTGGTTACTGCTTGTAACGCTTGGTGGATTATTCCAACTAAATGGACAAGGAAGGCTCCAGGAAGATGTAATTCTTTGAACCAAACAACTATTATTACTGCCCGAATGTGCATCCACTGAATTACCCCCTAAAGGATTGTCCGAATAATATAAATACAATTTTGCACTGTCTATTACCGCATTTACTGGAATGCTGCTTAGGTCGAATTTTAAAATTTCACGAGTTATTAGTGAGTTGCCAAAAGCTGTCCATGCTTGAATGGCAAACTGCGGCCCACCTCCATTTGCCAATTGGTTAGGATCGTAATTAGTAAAGTTAATTTCGTAATTATTATTTGCGGGTTGCAAAATTAAATTGGTTTGGCAGCTTCCATTACCCCAAAATGGAATACCATTACAAACGGTTAAAACTTGCCCGTTTAAACCCAAAGGAATGATGACCCAACGGCTGCCATCC
>JANPAP010000445.1:0-2888 GCA_031429975.1 Chitinophagaceae bacterium | reverse complement strand
GCTGATATCTGCATTGCAGGCCGCATCATGAGTGTAAGGGATATGGGCAAAGCAAATTTTGCCGTGATACAGGATGCGGTTGGCAAAATTCAAATCTATATTAAGCAAGATGATATTTGCCCCGGCGATGATAAAACCATGTTTCAAACGGTGTGGAAAAAGCTGTTAGACATTGGCGATATCATCGGCATAAAAGGATATGTGTTTACTACAAAAACCGGCGAAACTTCTATTCATGTTAGGGAGTTTACCATCCTTACAAAATCAATCAGGCCGTTGCCTATTGTAAAAGAAAAAGATGGAGAAGCTTTTGATGAAGTAACCGATCCAGAATTTCGTTATCGTCAACGGTATGCCGATTTAATTGTAAACCCATCGGTAAAAGAAACCTTTATCAAGCGTAGTAAAATGGTAAATGCCATTCGGGAGTTTTTAAACGAACGGGGCGCTTTGGAAGTGGATACACCGGTACTGCAGGCTATTCCCGGAGGTGCGGCTGCAAGGCCTTTCAGCACACATCACAATGCATTGGATGTACCCATGTACATGCGTATTGCCAACGAACTGTATTTAAAAAGATTGATTGTAGGTGGCTTTGAATGGGTGTACGAATTCAGCCGCAACTTCCGCAACGAAGGCATGGACCGTACGCACAATCCAGAGTTTACTGTGTTGGAATTTTATGTGGCTTATAAAGATTATTTCTGGATGATGGAAACCACCGAGCAGTTGTTGGAGAAAGCAGCCATGGCAACAAACGGAACAACAAGAGTTGTAGTGGGTGATAAAGAAATTGATTTTAAAGCGCCTTACAAAAGGGTAACCATGTACGAAGCCATTCAGGAGCTTACCGGTTTTGATATCAGCGAAATGGATGAAGCCGGCATACGGGAAGTTTGTAAAAAACTAAACATACATGCCGATGAAAAATGGGGTAAGGGAAAACTGATTGATGAAATTTTTGGCAGCAAATGCGAAGGCAGTTATATACAACCCACTTTTATTACCGATTACCCGGTAGAGATGAGTCCGCTTACAAAAAAGCATCGCAGCAAACCCGGTTTGGTAGAGCGTTTTGAGCTAATGTGCAATGGCAAGGAAATTGCCAATGCCTACAGTGAATTAAACGATCCGATTGAACAGCGGGAGCGATTTGAAGAGCAGGTAAAACTGATGGAAAGAGGCGATGATGAAGCGATGTTTATTGATCACGATTTTTTACGTGCATTGGAATATGGCATGCCGCCAACCAGTGGAATTGGTTTTGGAATTGACCGCATTGCTATGTTGTTAACCAACCAACATTCTATTCAGGATGTATTGTTCTTCCCCATGATGCGACCGGAAAAAACAGACTAGCAAAAATAAAAATGGCCCCTAAATTAAGGGGCCGTTTTATGAAAGGGTACTAATTATTTTTTGCGTTTGCTGATACTTTTTTTTGCTGTGAGGTAATCAATAAAATAAATAACTCTTAAGGATACGCTGTTAAAATCGGAGCTGTTTAACTGATTGCCCGAAGTTGTGTTTCCTAAATTTTGAAAATAATTTTTATCCCGGTTTACTCTTGCTTCTTCGCCAAACCTGAAATCTTCGCCAATTTTTTTCCAAACAATATTTATAAAACTGCCCTGTGCAAACTGCCAAGTGTACACCATGTCCACCGTAAAATAATTATAGTTTTGATCCACCACTTTTGTAATAGCAGTTGGATCTAATTTACCATCCAGATTTAATTGATAAAATTGTTTGGGTGTAACTCTGGTCCAGTTATGACGGCTGTTAATGCTTAAACCCATCCGGTTGGTGAAATTATATTTCACTGTCATCGAATTTGAAAAGGAAGTAGCATCCCGTCTTGAAAAAATGATTTCATTTCCGCCTGAGTTGATAAATGCAAAGCCAGCCTGGTTGGTTGAGTTATCAGAATTTACAGACAGGTCAACAGAAAATTTACTGCTGAATCTTATTTTACCAAAGAATCCCAATTGAGCAGTTTTGTTGGTAAACACCCCCCTTTTACCAAAATAAACATTTCCACCCCATGACATTTTTTTTGCGGAGTTGCTTTCCCACCAGCCACCGGCACCAACCCTTCCGGTATTTTCAAAAACCCTTCCTTTAACCCTGGGTTCATAAAAATCGTTGCTGCCGGGGCCGCCGCTGATATTAATTCCAGCCCACCATAAATTTTTAAATTGTGCATTGCCATTAATATTAAATCCGGCATTTTGAAACATTCTGTCTTTTCCTAAAATATTATCCAATGGCGAAACCAACCTGCTGTACCAGGCATTAAAATTCAACCGCATTTGGTTATAAAATTTACCCGGCTTAATCCACTTATATCCCATCCAGAAATTTTGATCCATGGTATTGTTATTGGTAAAATATCCCAGATCGCTTTTATCATATTTTGCATTACTCAGCTCATGATAAAAATTAAAATTTAAACGGCCGCTTGTTTTACCAAAATACAAACTCTGGTTATACCCAATTTCATTTTTGCCTCCTTTACCCAATAAGGCGCTGATGCCTGCACTGCCACCAACTTTCCAGGTATTTTTTTTATTGTTCAAATCAAACAATACAGAACTTACATTGGCATCATACTCTTTACCACTACGTATTACACTGGAATTTACAAATGATACACTGCTGTTGTTTTTCATGGTTTGATCCAACACAAAAATATTATAGTTGGTAAGTGGTTCGGTTTCATATTTGCGTTGTTGCCCATCATTGTTTTCAATTATTGCATTTTGTGAATTGGTTATTGCATTGAGTATGCCAATGCCTAAACCCTTTTGTGTTCGTCCACTTATTTTTGTTGCATTTATTAATTTTACCTGATTGGGATTATTGATTTCCCTTTCGTTTAAACCCAA
>JANPAP010000444.1:0-5967 GCA_031429975.1 Chitinophagaceae bacterium | reverse complement strand
CGGGAAGAAATAGCCAGGTCAGTAAAAGTTCCATTCTTCTCCAAAAAATATAGCTGGCCTATTTTACTGGCTTTTTTATTGGCATTTTTTAACCAGATGTCGGGCATTAATGCAATCATTTATTATGCCCCCCGGGTTTTTGAAATGACAGGGTTGGGCAAATCAACTGCATTGCTTACATCGGCGGGCATCGGTTTGGTAAATCTTATTTTTACCATGATTGGCCTTGCTTTGATTGACCGTTTTGGTCGAAAGGTTTTGATGTATATCGGTTCGATAGGTTATATCATTTCGTTGGGATTAATCAGCGTTGCATTTTATAAACATTCCTATGCAGGCATGCCCATCTTTGTGTTTAGTTTTATCGCCGCACATGCCATCGGGCAGGGGGCGGTTATCTGGGTTTTTATTGGCGAGATATTTCCCAACGAAGTTCGTGCCGCTGGCCAGTCCTTTGGAAGCCTTACCCATTGGGTGTTTGCGGCCATCATTGCCAATATCTTTCCTATCATTGCCGGTAAATTTGGAGGAGCACCCGTATTTTTATTTTTTACAGTGATGATGGTTTTCCAGTTATTATATGTAATGTTTATGATGCCCGAAACTAAAGGAGTTGCTTTGGAAGAGATGCAAGTGAAGATGGGACATTGATTTTTATAGAATTATAAATCGTAACTACTGATTTCTTAACTTATAACTCATAACTTATAACTCATAACTCATAACTCTTAATTCATAACTAATAATTCTTTATAAAAAATGAACCGTCCATTAGTTTACCCAAAATCTGCCATTGATGATATTGAATTGCAAAAGTTGATTGAGTTTTATAATGAAACTTTGGGCTTTTGTCCAAACAGTGTAAAGACTATGCATATCCGCCCCAGGATTGCGTTGGCATTTATTGAAATGAATAAAGCAGTGATGGAAAACTGTGGTAAGGTTACCAGTGCTTTAAAAAGATTGATTGGATTTATCAGCAGCAATGCTGCCGGCTGCAGATACTGCCAGGCACATACCATCAGGGCTGCAGAAAGATATGATGCAAGTGTAGACCAGTTGGAAAATATTTGGGAATATAAAACAAATGCAGCTTTTTCTGATGCTGAAAGAGCCGCATTGGATTTTGCATTGGCAAGTTCCATAATACCCAATGCTGTTACCGATGAAATTGCAGAAGCACTTAGAAAACATTGGAGAGATGGGGATATTATTGAAATATTGGGCGTGGTTGCATTGTTTGGTTATTTAAATCGCTGGAATGATTCTATGGGAACAGAAATGGAACCGGGTGCCATCGAATCAGGCGAAAAATTTTTGACATCAAAAGGCTGGTCAATTGGAAAACACAAATATTAATTATAGCTGCAATTCAATTTTTATTAATAATTTTTTGATTTTATCATAGATAATTTTCTAACTACTTTTTAGATTTTATACTTGTATTTGGGTTGTTGTTTTTGTATTTTGACTAAACAATATTGTTTACTTAAAATTTACAAAAATGGAAAAACTAAATTCTGGTCAATCAAAACCACGTCGAAAATTTTTAAGTGCTTTAGCCACAGGCGCTGCTGCTATTGGATTTGCCGCACTTGCTACTCCATTGCGTTTAAAAGCTGGAGTAGAACAAGCCAGCATTGAAGATTCTCCTGATAATCCGGATGCCTGGTTTATGCAAATTAAAGGCAAGCATCGAATTGCATTTGACGCTACGCATCCAAAAGAAATATTTCCATTTGCATGGCCCAGGGTGTTTTTATTAACCAATGAAAAAACGGGAACCCCAGCAAAAGAATGTAGTGTAGTGGTTATTCTTCGCCACGATGCTATTCCCTATGCCTTTGAGGATGGACTGTGGAGCAAATATAAATTTGGAGAATTGTTTAAAGCAAATGACCCGGAAACAAAAATGGCATCCACAAGAAATCCTTTTTGGAAGCCTGCAAAAGGAGCTTTTAAAGTTCCAGGTTTTGGTGAAATAGAAATTGGGATAAACCAATTGCAGGAAAGTGGCGTACTATTTTGTGTTTGTGATGCAGCCATAACAGTATATAGTGCTGTAGTTGCTGATAAAATGGGTTTACTTGCAGCGGATGTAAAAGCGGAATGGATGAAGGGAATGCTGCCGGGTATTCAGCCGGTTCCATCTGGAGTATGGGCTGTGGGTAGAGCACAGGAACATGGCTGTGCGTATTGTGCTATTGCTTAATAATTGATTAAATGTTTTGCACAAAAAAGTCACTTTAAATTAAGTGACTTTTTTGTGCCATAAAATTGTTTTTATTTACCCGATTTTTTTAGTGGGCAACTTTTATATAACCCCAGCCATCATGTTGTTTACTGATGATTTCATAAATACCATCTGCTACAACTTGTATACCCGGTACCAATTTATTTTTATCAACATTAAATCGTTTCATGGTAAAGGCACAAACTTTAAAACTGGTATTAGAATCTGCCAATAAATTTTTTATTGAAGTTGCTCTGGCAGACTCATCATTGATGGCCATATTCATTGCCTGTCCATAAATTACTACTTCTAGTTTTGCGGCCGGATTATTTTTTCTTATTAAATCAACCTCTCTTAAAACGGCTAGCTGGCTGATAGAATCCCGAGTGCTCATGTCGAATACAACTTTATATTCTGGTTGTTGTGCTTTCAAACTAATGGCGGCAATTAGTAATACTGTAAAACAAAAAATAATTTTCATAACTGATAATTTAGGGTAGAAAATTACAAATACAATGTGGCAATTGCAAGAAGGAAAACAGTTTCAATGGTTCGCAAAAAATAAACTGCTCCGGTTTTATTGGAGCAGTTTTAAAATTAATTTTCAATTTTCACAAATCATAACACGATTACTGATTGCTTTTATTTTGCAATTTAGGTTTCGAATCTACCTGTTCTTTTATAATGGCTTCTCTAACCTTTTCGTGATACTTGGTATTAACAGTAGCTTTTAACTGTTGTACTTCGGTTAACTGCTGTTTTAAACTCTGTATTCTTTCCAATTGTAAATTAGATGGTTTTATTTCCTGATTACAAACTGCATAATACACATCAGTAATATCCTCTCTTAATTTTTTCTCATCTGCAAAAATTGATTTTTGTTTTGTGCCCAAACATTTGCTTCTTACTTCTTCCAGTTTATCATTGTACTCCGCAACCAGTTTTTTTACTTTTGGATTTACAATTTTTGATTCATTTGATTTCAGCATTTTTTGAGTGGTACTGATGCTGTCAACCAATTTATAAAGATCTTCATGCATGTTATATAATTCCATCGATGCATTGTAACGGGCTTCCATATCAGCAAGGCTTTCATCACTTTTTTCATCCTTTTGCATGGTTAGGTTATTCTCATAATATTTATCGCCTACCTTAACTTTTACTGTATATACTCCGGGCAAAACCATCGGGGCAACAAAGGCACCGAAATCCATTTTTGTTCCACCACTGGCAACTTTGGGAGGCGTATAGCGCATATTCCATCTCACAATATTTAAACCTTTTCTTTTTGTGCCGGGTAAACTTTGTATCAATTTACCATCCTTGTCATAAATTTCTACACGTACATTTCCTACACTCATACGGTCTTTAAAATAATATTGAATAGGTGCATCCTGCGATGAGTTGCTGCCAACATAACCATCGCCGTTACTGCTGCCGATATAATATTTACCCATCGAAATATTGATAGGTTTTGGTTGGAAAACCACCACCTCTTTTTCAGAAACATCACTCGTCATTTTACGCATGGGGCTAATATTATCAACAATTAAAATTCCACGGCCATGGGTTGCTAAAATTAAATCGCTGGTAACAGGATGAATCTGTATATCTCTAACCAATGCTTTCCAGGGAATATTATTTTTCATTCTAAACCAATTGCTGCCTCCGTTTAATGTTGCAAACAATCCCATCTCGGTTCCTGCAAAAAGTAATTCCTTATTTACCAAATCTTCTTTTATTTTATGTGCAAAGCCTGTAAACTCAGTGCTGTTAAGCCTTACCCAGGTTTTGCCCATGTCGGTAGATTTGCCGATATACGTTTTATGATCGCCGTACATGTGGTTGTCGAATGTTGCATACACAACATTTTTATCAAAGCCTGATGGTTCAATACTGCTTACCCAGGTTTGTGCAGGAATGCCCGTTGCGGCATAATTTGCAGCAACATTTGTCCAGTTTTTACCAGCATCTGTTGTGTATTGAATATTGCCATCATCGGTGCCAACCCAAATTAAATTTTCATCCAGGGGCGATTCAGCCAATGTAAAAATGCTGCAGTGATTTTCTGCAGAAGTATTATCGGCACTCAATCCGCCAGAACTTTCCTGGTTTTGTTTTTCCTTATTATTGGTGGTTAGGTCGGGAGAAATTTTTGTCCAGTTTTTTCCTTGGTCGGTTGACTTATATAAATATTGAGCAGCAACATACAAATTGCCTTTATTTTTTGCGCCTATAATTATGGGGGCGTTCCAATTGAATCTTAATTTTTCTTCATTTTTAGAAGCCTGCGGTTTCATACTAAAGGCCGTTCCATTTTTTAAATTGATATGGTTCGATTCGCCACCCTGCGATTCTGCATAAACAATATCCGGATTAAGTCCGTCTACCTGAACCCAAAAGCCATCACCGCCTCCGAGGTTTTTCCAATCGGCATTTTCAATGCCGCCTGCACTTTGAGAGGGCGCATACCAACTTTGATTATCCTGCAATCCACCATAAACATTGTACGGCTCTTTCTTATCATAAGTAACATGATAAAATTGTGAAACCGGCAAGGAGGATAGTATGATCCAACTGGCGCCCCGATCGGTGCTCATATAAACACCTCCATCGGTACCTAAATACATTTGATTCGTATATTTTGGATTTATCCAAAGTGCATGATGATCGGAATGTACATTGCCCGTACCATCTGCAAAAGATAAACCACCATCATCGCTATAACTAAATAAAAAGCCCGGACGATAAACTCTTTTGGAGTCAACCGGATCAACCACCAAACATGAAAAATAAAATGGTCTGGATTCTACATTCAAAGTAGTGCCTTGTTTTTTCCAGGATTCTCCAGCATCGGTTGATAAATACAATCCGGTTTTTTCGGCTTCAATAATGGCCAATAATTTATTGGGTTCACTGGGCGCTAAAGTAATAGCGCTGCGGCCCATTGGCTTTGCTGGCAGGCCGTTGGTAAGTTCTTTCCAGGTTTTTCCAGCATCGGTACTTTTAAAAATTCCGCTGTTTTTACCACCCGAATTAAAAGAGTAGGGAAGGCGTCTGAATTCCCAGGCTGTTGCATAAATTGTATTCGGATTGGAAGGATCAACAGCAATATCAGCAACACCTGTTTTTTCGTTGATGTAAAATATTTTTTCAAAAGTTTTACCAGCATCGGTTGATTTATATAAACCACGGTGTTTACTATCGCTCCACAATGGGCCTGGTGCGGCAACATAAATAATGTTTGAATTTTTTGGGTCGATGATAATTTTGCTGATATGTTCTGTACTGTCGAGGCCACCGGTTTTTGTCCAGTTATCGCCGCCATCAATTGTTTTATAAAAACCATCACCAATTGAAACGGTGTTCCGCATATTGCTTTCGCCGGTGCCTACATAAACAGTTAAAGGGTTTTGCTGATCGATGGCAAGGGAGCCGATACTCTGACAATATTTATCAAATACCGATCTGAAAGATGCGCCAGCATTGGACGTTTTCCAAACACCGCCTCCGGCAGAACCAACATACAAGGTTCGGGGTTCATTATCTACTCCTTGAATTACACTGATTCTTCCACCCATTACAGCAGGGCCTATCTGCCTTGCTTCCATCATACCAAATGTAGCAGATGTAATTTGTGAATACGATTGAGTTGTCAGAAAAAACAATATGATTGATTGCACTATCCATTTCCTAATACTTATTTTATTGGGTTGATGTAATGGCGTATTAAC
>JANPAP010000443.1:0-2877 GCA_031429975.1 Chitinophagaceae bacterium | reverse complement strand
GTAACAGAAAAAGCATTTGATGATTTTGTGGCTACAGAACAAAATGATGCTTTTAATAATTCAATTTTAGGAATCTGATTTTTCATTATAAAAAATTAAAACCTTGAAAAAAATAGCAATCTGTTTTGTACTGGCTGCAAGTTTGTATGCCTGCTCAAACAATACCGAAAACACTGCTAACAAAAGTGAAGCGAAAGTTAAAACAACAGATGTAACCAACGATCCGGCATTTACAGCAGGGTTAGAGTTGGTGCGTAAATCTGATTGTTTTACCTGTCATAAAATTGATGAAGCTTCTACTGGGCCGGCTTATCGGCTCATTGCCAATAAATATACCGCTGCTGACTCTACCATAAAAATGCTGGCAAGTAAAATCATAAAAGGAGGAACCGGTAATTGGGGCACAATCCCCATGACGGCTCATCCCGACCTGAGTGAAGCAGATGTAACTGCAATGGTAAAATATGTATTAATGCTAAAAAAATAATTAAACATGCTAAAATTTATTTGCGCTTTGATGCTGTTAACAGTATCCATTTTTGTTACCGCACAAAAAACCAACAACTGCCTTTCTGCAACCGAAAAAAAGGGTGGATGGAAATTATTGTTTGATGGAAAAACTACCAATGGTTGGCACAGTTATGGCAAAACTTCGGTTGGCAATGCCTGGAAGATTGAAGATGGTGTATTGAGGCTTGATACCAGCAATAAAAAAAATGGAAAAATTCCTGATGGAGGTAATCTGTTGACAGATGATGAGTATGAAAATTTTCATTTGAAATTAGAATGGAAAATTTCTTCAGGAGGAAACAGCGGTATTCTTTTTTATGTAAAAGAAGATCTTGCTAAATACAATGAACCTTATATGACCGGTCCTGAAATGCAGGTGCTGGATAATGAGTTGCATGCCGATGGCAAACTTTTCCGTCACAGGGCTGGCGATTTGTATGATTTAATTAACTGCAGTAAAGAAACAGTTAAACCAACGGGTGAATGGAACCAAGCAGAAATTGTAAGCAATAAAGGAAAGCTTTCTTTGTTTTTGAATGGAACAAAAGTTGTTTCCACCAGCATGTGGAATGATGACTGGTACAAGATGTTGGCCAAAAGTAAATTCAAACAATGGGCCGATTTTGGAACTTTTAAAAAAGGAAAACTTTGTTTGCAGGATCATGATAACGAAGTTTCATTCAGGAATATTAAGTTGAAGAAATTGTAATAAATTTTTTTCCAGAGTTCCCTTTTCAGCGGAATAATTGCATCACATAAGTTAATAAATTTTGCTCCATAAATTAAATGTTATGAAAAATTTTGCGATAAATATTTTGTTGCTTGCTTTTACTTTTTTGTCTTTGGGAACAACAGCTCAAAAAACAAAAATTGGTAATCAGTATTACCAGATTACTGTTTATAATTTTAGTACGGCCGAACAGCAAAATACAATCAACGATTATCTTCAAAATGCTTACCTGCCTGCATTACATACCCAACTCGTCAATAATGTCGGGGTATTTTATCCGCTGTCAAATGATACTGCTGATAACAAACAGTTGTATGTAATCTTTCCATTAAAATCAATTGAACAAGTCGCAATTTTAACCGATAAAATCAATGCCGATCCGCAATATCTTTCAAATGGAAAAACATATCGGGAGGCAGTTTATAACAACCCTCCTTACAAAAGAATAGAGACCATTTTGCTGAAGAAATTTTCAATGGCTTCAATGCTTGCAGCGCCAAAATTACAGGTGGCTAAAACGGATAGGATTTATGAATTGCGGAGCTATGAAAGTGCCACCGAAAAAATTTTTACCAACAAAGTAGAAATGTTTAATGAGGGTAATGAAATGAAAATATTTGATAAGCTTCAATTCAATCCTGTTTTTTATGGGGAGGTAATTGCCGGAAGCCGTATGCCCAATCTGATGTACATGACCAGTTTTGAAAATATGAATGAACGGGAAGATCACTGGAAAAAATTTGGCGCCGATGCAGACTGGAAAAGAATTTCCTCTATGCCACATTATCAAAACAATGTTTCAAAGGCAACTATTATTTTAATGAAGGCTACAGATTATTCTGATTATTGATTATACTATTTCATGCTCCTTATTTTAATTGCTGAATTAATAAAATAAAAAACAGAACAAAGTTTTTTATTGATATTTATACAAATAAAAATTGTAAGATGGGAGAAACCTTGCAGGTAAAAAAACAAGCAAAACAATACGATGCAATCATTGTTGGTTCTGGTGCGGGTGGTGGTATGGCCGCTTATGTATTGGCCAATGCCGGATTAAAGGTTTGCCTGTTGGAAGCCGGTCCCAATTACGATCCTGCAATCAACTCATCACAATTAAAAAATCCATGGGAGTCGCCCAGAAGGGGTGCCAGTACTAAGTTTCGGCCATTCGGCGATTTTGATGCCTGCTATTGGGGATGGGAAATTGATGGCGAACCTTTTACACATGCACCCGGCGATAAATGTGAATGGTGGCGTGCAAGAATGGTTGGTGGTAGAACCAATCACTGGGGAAGAATTTCTTTAAGATTTGGTCCCAAGGATTTTAAAAGACGTAGCATTGATGGACTGGGTGATGACTGGCCAATTGGTTACGAAGATGTAAAACCTTATTACGATAAAATTGATCAGCTGATTGGGATATTTGGTACCAACGAAGGGTTACCCAACGATCCGGATGGTATTTTTTTACAGCCTCCAAAACCAAGGTTGCATGAAATGTTTTTAAAAAAATCAGCAACAGGTTTAGGCATTCCGGTAATTCCTTCAAGGCTTTCTATCCTCACAAAAAAAATAAATAATGACCGGGGCGAATGTTTTTATTGTGCCCAATGTGGCAGGGCTTGTAAAGTGTA
>JANPAP010000442.1:0-3204 GCA_031429975.1 Chitinophagaceae bacterium | reverse complement strand
GTGCTTCGTTTACAATAGTTTGATTTAATTTTTCGGTATCGTCTTTTTTATAAACTCCGTTTCCATTAACCGTAAAATCTAAAACGTCGGCCAATTGTTTTGGATTACCAATCTTGTAAGTTATTTGTCCTTGAATGGTAACCGTTTGATAGTCTTTTGTGGTCTCGTTAAAAATAAAAGGCAAGTTGGAACTCCCAATTGGAACTGCCGAAATTGAAGTTGTTGGTGCATAATAAAAAAAAGAAAGTCCACGTCCTTCTTTTGATACTTGCCCATTATTAAACTTAATAACATACGTCATTGAGTCAAACTTGATAAAATTTATTCCAAACATATTTTTGTCTTTTAAAGTGTAGGTTTCAAATATAATTAATTGGTAGAAAGTAAATAGTGTTTATCAAAATAACAGACAAAACTAAGATATGCGATATTGCAAAAAAACGGCAATTGATTTTTCTGCAATTGGCCTTAAAAAATATCCACAACAATTATTTACGCTGCAACCTTGCAGGAGACCTTGAAAAAAACTTTTACAGCAACTCAAGCGGAAGCTTGCAACAAATGCTGGATTAATTATTTCCATACCCAATCTAACTCTGCTGTAAAATTGATGTGTAATTTATTAGCCAGTTCTTTTAAAAAATGATGAAGCTCTTTACCGTTATCAACTTTTAGTTTTGCAATGATTATACTGCCTCCAGATTGCATTCGTAAATAATAGTAATTGGCTGTTTCTACAATTTCTTCAAATTCGGTAAAATTAATTTTACTCTCAGCAGTTTTGTCAAACAATTCAACCTGTTGTTCTTTGAAACGGATGGTACTGGGTTCCGCAATTCGGTTTTTATAAGTGTCGTTAATAAATTTTTGATAATGCTTTTTGTAATGGTATTTCAAATAAAAAGGATAAAAAATAAGGCTTATTAAACTGGCTCCAAAAAAATAGTACATCATTAGTTTGTTGGCCATGTCATAAAAAATAAGTCCCAACACAAAAAAAGCCATTGTAACCAATAACCAGCTATTTCTTCTTTTCTTTTTTATCCTTTCCGATTTAGAAGCAATGTATAATTGATGTTGCAGAAAATCGTTTTGATCAAGGCTGTAAATAAGCGTCATAAATATTGTAAATAATTATTGAAAATTTTATTTATTAAATGCACCAATATGCCATAAAACGCCAGAGGGGTCGTGTAAAAAAAACTCCGATCCCCATTCCTCATTTCTAATGGGAAGTAGCTTTACGCCTTGGTATTTTTTATGAAGTTCCAATTGCAGAAGATCTTTGTAATGCTGCTCTAAATTTTCAACCTCTAAAAAAATCATCGAGTTATTTATCCAGTCTTTTACATAGGCATCTTGCAAGTAAAAACCCAGTGATGCATCAATTTTAAAGTAGCACATGTTATGTGAAAGAATAATTTCCTGAAAGCCGAGGTCTTTGTAAAAGTTTCTGGATAGTTCATAATCTTTAGCTCCAATAAATGTTCGTACAGACTTTGCTTGGTATTTCATTTTACTGGTTTTATGATTGATGGCATTAAATGATTTCTAAAGTATGAGTCTATTTAATTAGATTTTTGTTCCACTATCAAAGCTGGTTACCGATGGTTTATAAAATTCTGTTTCAGCATGCTATTTATTCAGCAATTTATTAATTGCTGCAACAATTATTGGCTCCATAAATTGATAACCTGCTGCGATTGGATGAACCCCGTCATTTGTAAATTTTTTATCCAGGCCCATTTGGTCATCAACCATTTTGGTATAATAATCTACATAAGTAATGTTATGTTGTTTACAATATTGCAAAAGCAATTTGTTAAGTTCAATTACTTTAAGGGCAGGGTTTATTTGTGGCCGCCAATTAAATTGATTGGCCGGAAGTACGGAACAAATAATTGGTTTTATATTGTTTGCCTTTGCCAGCTGAATCATTGAAATGATATTGCCATAAATGTTTTCCACAGATATCGGGCCGGTGTTTTCTGCAATATCATTAATGCCTGCCAATAGCACTACCACTGCAGGTTTTAGTGCTATCACATCAGCCCGAAAGCGTGCCAACATTTGTGGGGTAGTTTGCCCACTAATACCCCGGTTAATGTATGGCTTATCAGCAAAAACACTGTCGAAGTTATTCCAAAATTCGGTAATGGAATCTCCTATAAAAACAACTTTTTTCTTTCTCATAGCCGATAATTTTACTGCTTCATTTGATTTTTCATATTTTGTAAGATTGGGCCAATCCAATTGAGAAATGTTGTTTTGTGCAATGCTGTTAGTGCCGGTTAAAATAATAAAAAGACTCATTAAAAATTTAAACATTTTAGTAGTTATTTTTTTTTGGAAAAGCCCTTACTAAATCATTACAAGTTGTGAATTTGTAACAAAATATTGTGGCTACAAATTAAAGGAACTAAAATTTTGCAGGAAAAATAAAAATATAAAACATCGTCAACCAAATTACTAAGCCGAAAATGCATTTAAAACCTCCATGGCTTTTTCGGCATCTTTTTTTGCTACAAATATATGATCGTGATAAAATGCCGCAACCACATTGCAACTAATTCCATTATCTGAAAGTGCTTTTGAAAATGCTGCTGTAAGTCCAACGGCATCTAAAGCGGAGTGAACGGTTAAAGTAATCCAGGATGCAACAAATTTATAATCCAGTTTCAGCTCATCCGCTAATTCTTTTTTTACAATAATAGTAGTGGCCTCTTCTTCTTTAAAAAATAATAGTATTTTATTGATAGCAATAAAATCCAGATTTTTTACACAACAAAAAACGTACTCGCCAACATGTAGTTTTGGTTGCATTGTTTTTAAAAGCGTTTCTAAGTTTTTTTCTCCTGTCATTTTGATAATGTTGAAAAAGTAATTCCCATGCCAGTAATTTATTTTGAAGATATTTTTAATAATTTATTCTGGCAACTTTTCCAAAGAAGGGATTTAAACCCTTTTACGCTCTTGTTGCTCTTATTGACCAACAATTTAATTAATTAATATTTTTCATAAATGGATTCATTTTACTTAAGTAAGTTTTGCTTTTCACTTAAATTGGAATGGTAAATTAAACTGCTTATTAGTCAATAAGACCAACAAGCAGTTTTATTTACCATTCCAAAATAAGTGAAAGGCAAAATTTCCGCCCTTGTTGGTCTTATTGACTAATAAGCAGTTTAATTTACCATTCCAATT
>JANPAP010000441.1:0-2327 GCA_031429975.1 Chitinophagaceae bacterium | reverse complement strand
TTACCAGTAGCAGCAGCCAGGGCACCAGTAATATTAATGTTGAATTTGAGTTAGGCAGTGATTTAGAAACGGCTGCAAACGATGTAAGGGACAAGGTTTCGCAAGCCAGTAGGTCTTTACCCCCCAATCTGGATGCACCACCGGTTGTAACAAAAGCAGATGCCAGTTCGGATGCCATTCTTTCCATGACGGTGCAAAGCAATACCAAAAACCAATTGCAGGTTACAGAATATGCCAATAATAATTTATTGGAAAAATTACAAACCATTCCGGGTGTTAGTAATATCATGATATGGGGCGAAAAAAGATATGCCATGCGGATTTGGCTCAACCCCGGCAAGATGAGTGCTTATGGAATTATCCCTTCGGATATTCAACAGGCATTGCAAAACCAAAATGTAGAATTACCCGCCGGAAAAATTTCTGGTAATGCAACAGAATTATCTGTAAGAACTTTTGGAAAACTAAATACAGAAGAAGAATTTAATAATGTCATCATAAAAAATATCAATAATACCAATGTACGATTAAAAGATATTGGCGAAGCGGTGCTGGGGCCAGAAAACGAAGAATCTGTTTTAAAAGAAGGCGGCATACCAATGATTGCCTTGGCCATTGTACCGCAGCCAGGCTCCAATTATGTAGCCATTTCTGAAGAATTTTATAAACGCTATGAAGAGATAAAAAAGCAAGTACCCAACGATATTAAATTAGACATAGCGCTTGACCAAACGAAGTTTATTATAAAATCAATTTCGGAAGTAAAGGAAACTTTATTTGTTGCATTTTTTTTAGTGGTGTTGGTTATTTATTTATTTTTTAGAGACTGGTTAATTTCTTTCCGTCCTTTAATTGACATTCCGGTTTCACTCATCGGCGCTTTCTTTATCATGTACCTTTTTGGCTTTACCATTAATTTACTAACCTTGCTGGCAATAGTGCTGGCAACGGGTTTGGTGGTTGACGATGGCATTGTAGTTACCGAAAATATCTACAAAAAAATGGAAGCCGGAATGAACAAATGGCAAGCTGCAAAAGAAGGTTCCAGAGAAATATATTTTGCAGTAATTGCTACTTCCATCACATTGGCGGTGGTGTTTTTACCCATCATATTTTTACAGGGATTTGTAGGCCGATTATTCAGAGAGTTTGGAATTGTGGTAGCAGGTGCTGTTTTAATTTCTGCTTTTGTGTCGCTTACATTAACGCCAGTATTAAGTGTAAAACTTACCAGAGATGTTCATAAACATTCCAGGTTTTACAATTTTACAGAGCCCTTTTTTAAAGGCATGGAAAATGGCTATCGAAAATCTTTGCAGGCGTTTATGCGTTGGCGTTGGATGGCGCTGGTATTGATTGCAGCCTGCTTTGCCATCATTTATTTTATTGGCACCAATATACAATCCGAATTGGCTCCCATGGAAGACAGAAGCCAGTTCAGGCTTCAGGTAACGGCTCCCGAAGGAACCTCTTTTGATTATATGGATAATTACATGGACAGGCTTGTAAAGTTTGTGGATGATTCTGTTCCCGAAAAAAAGACTTTGCTAAGCGTTACTGCTCCTGGGTTTACGGGTTCGGGATCTGTTAACACCGGTTTTGTAAGAACGATGTTATCCGACCCAAAAGATCGTAAACGTACACAGCAGGATATTGTGAATATGGTAAATAAAAATTTATCAAAATTTCCAGAAGGCCGTGCCTTTACTATTCAGGAGCAAACCATTTCGGTAAACCGTAGGGGCGGTTTACCCGTACAATTTGTTATTCAAAATATTGATTTCGAAAAAATAAAATCACAGCTGCCAAAATTTATTGAGGAGGCAAATAAAAATCCGGTGTTTCAAGGGGTAGATGTGGATCTTAAATTTAATAAACCCGAGCTACGGATTTTAATTGACCGGCTTAAAGCAAGCGCTTTGGGTGTTAGTATTAACGACATAGCAGATGCGCTACAACTGGCGCTCAGCAATAGGCGCATTGGCTATTTTATTTTGGATGGAAAGCAATACCAGGTATTAAGTCAGGTTGCAAGAAATGACCGGGACGATCCGGCAGATTTAAAAATCATCAATGTAAGAAGTGCTACCGGGCAAATTATTTCGTTGGATAATTTAGTAACCATGCAGGAAGAAAGTACCCCTCCTACTATTTATCATTTTAACCGGTATAAGTCGGCCACCATTTCGGCGGGTTTGGCACCGGGTAAAACAGTTGGGGATGGAATTAAAGCGATGCAGGAAATCAGAAAAAAAATATTGGACGATAGTTTTACCACATCCCTTTCGGGCAACTCAAGAGATTTTGCAGAGAGCAGCAGTAATACC
>JANPAP010000440.1:0-4425 GCA_031429975.1 Chitinophagaceae bacterium | reverse complement strand
TCCGGTATTTTAAAACTGCCATGATAAGATCCAAAATCATTTGTAGTAAGTTTGATTTTGGATCTTATCATGGCAGTTTTAAAATACCGGAAGGTTTATTAAACGGACAGTTTAGTTTATACGATTCCACCACCAATGCATTCCGCTATTTTAATGTGGAAGAATATAAACGTCCGAAATTTTTTACAAAAATTAAAACACCAACCGGCAGTTACCGGGTTAACGACAGCATCCATGTAACCGGCACTGCAACTGCATTTGCAGGCAATGCCATAGATGGGGCAAAGGTAAAATACAGGGTTGTAAGAAAAGTGCATTACCCCATTTGGTGGAGTGGTGGATTTTATCAAAGTGGCAGGAGCAGCCGGTTACCCTATAACCAAAACCCCGAAGTTGAAATTACAAATGGTGAAACCAGTACCGATAACAGTGGCAACTACAAAATAATATTTAAAGCATTACCCGACGAAAGCATCAACAAAAATGACCAGCCCATTTTTTATTATGAAGTAAATGCCGATGTTACCGACATTAATGGCGAAACGAGAAGTGGCAGCAGCACCATCAAAGTTGCATACCAGGCTTTACAGTTAGAAATTAAAATGGCGGATCAATTAGCCGCTGATAGTTTTAATACTATCTATATCCACAGCAGCAATATTAATGACATTAATGTTAGAACCATTACGAGTATCAGTATTCAACAATTAATAAGCCCTGATAAAATTTTCAGGGAGCGGTATTGGCAACAGCCCGATTTATTTTTGATGAACAAAGAAGAATACTATGCAGCTTTTCCGTTGGATATTTATAAGAACGAAAATGAAGTAGCAAATTATGAAAAAGGAAAAATAATTTATGAAAGCACCGACAGTAGTAACCAATTTATTTCATTCAGCAACACTGCATTTAAAGCAGGCTGGTACAAAGTTTCGGCAGTAACTACAGATAAATATGGTGAAGCAGTGAAAGCAGAAAAATTCATTTTATTAACATCCGATAACTTAAATGAAAAAAGC
This sequence comes from Chitinophagaceae bacterium, assembly GCA_031429975.1. Lineage (GTDB taxonomy): Bacteria > Bacteroidota > Bacteroidia > Chitinophagales > Chitinophagaceae > Ferruginibacter. The sequence goes on along the minus strand of JANPAP010000440.1, from coordinate 3,406 downwards.
CCTTTCAGCATCAGCTCCAATAAAAAAATTATTGAGCCCGGAGAGAAAATACAATACCAGATTCAAACCAGTTTTGATAAAATTTTTCTGATTCATACGCTGGTAAAAATGAATGAAAAAAATACAACCAGTTATAAATATATCCAATCTGGAAAAGCAGTTACAGAAGAAATATTGGTAACAGAAAATGATCGGGGTGGTATGGCAGCCAATTATGTTTTTATTAAAAACAACCGGGTTTACAAAGGAAGTGAAATGTTTGAAATACCCTGGAACAATAAGGACCTGATCATTTCGTACGAAAGTTTTCGGGATAAATTACTACCCGGTGCAGAAGAGAAATTAACCGTAAAAATAAGCGGCAGCAAAGGCGAAAAAGTAGCTGCTGAATTGTTGGCAGGAATGTATGATGCCAGTTTAGATGAATTTAGAAATCATGAATGGGGCAATATCAACATCTGGCCCGGGCTAGTCAATAACGTTAGTTGGGTGGAGAATGGATTTGCTGCAGTGAACTCAGAAGAATACAACAGTTTTTTAAGGAGCTATTTATCCGTGGATGAAAATAAAACATATGACAGGTTACTTTCTGTTGCACCCAATATGGCATTGAATTACAGAACAAAAATAAGAGGACAGAAAACGCCTGATGCAATGTTGAGTGGCAGGGTAGCGGGTGTTAATATTAATAAAATGGAGGATGGCTCTACGGAATCAGTTAATGATTCAGTGGGGCAGATGATTGGGTATAAAACGGTGACAAAAGTAAAAGAGGAAGTATCCAAAAAAGAAAACCCTCAACCCCAAAATGATAATATTCAAATCCGGAAAAACTTCAATGAAACAGCATTCTTTTTCCCCGATTTAAAAACGGATGAAGCAGGAAATGTAAGCTTTAGATTTACCATGCCCGAAGCATTAACCAGTTGGAAATTGATGGCACTTGCTCATACAAAAAATTTAGCCAGCGGTTACTCAGAAAAAATGTTGATGACACAAAAGCCGTTAATGATACAACCCAATACTCCAAGGTTTTTCAGGCAAGGCGATCAATTGGAGTTTAGTGTAAAAATCATCAATCTCGATACCAATTTTCTTGCAGGAAAAGTTGTTTTAGAATTGGTTGATGCCAATACCAATTTATCAGTTGATGCCCGATTTAATAATTCACAATCAACCCAATATTTTTCTTCATCACCGGGTCAAAGTATTGCTGTAAAATTTCCCATTTCGATTCCATTAAATTTCAATTCGGTTGTTTTATACCGGATAAAAGCAATTGCTGAAATTCCCAATTACAAAAACGGCGAAACCTTTAGCGATGGTGAAGAAATGGCCATTCCTGTTTTAGCAAACCGGATGTTGATTACAGAAAGTTTGCCAATAAATGTAAGGGGCGTAAGTAAAAAAGATTTCAAGTTTGAAAAATTAATCCAATCATCTGATTTAAAAAACAGCAGCATCAGCAATCATGCACTAACAGTAGAGTATAGCAGTAACCCAGCCTGGTATGCCGTACAGGCACTACCCTACTTAATGGAATATCCTTACGAATGTGCCGAGCAAACATTTAACCGGTATTATGCAAATACATTAGCCACTCATATCACTAATTCCACTCCTAAATTAAAAGCCGTATTTGCAAAATGGATTTCCGATTCAACAGAAAAACTGGTTAGCGCTTTGGAAAAAAATGAAGAATTAAAATCGGTTTTACTGCAGGAAACACCTTGGGTATTGGATGCCAAAAATGAAACTCAACAAAAAAAGAATATTGCCTTATTGTTTGATTTGGCAAGAATGAGCAAAGAGCAAAATAAAGCGATTGAAAAACTTAAAGAAATGCAAAACCCAGGTGGTGGATTTGTTTGGTTTAAAGGAGGCCCCGATGACCGGTATATTACGCAATATATTCTTACCGGAATTGGGCATTTGATAAAATTAAAAGCAGTGTCATCCAATCAAAAAGAAATGATGGAGATGGTTGGAAAAGCCTTACCCTATCTAGATAACAGGATTAAAATGGATTATGAAAACCTAATAAAATTTAAAGTAAATTTAAAGAATAATAATCTTAACCCTACTGCCATTCAATATCTATACATGCGGAGTTTTTTTACTAACAACCCGGTTAACCCTGATGCATTAAAAGCTTACCATTTTTATTTAAAACAAGCACAACAATATTGGCTTCAAAATGGCAAATATTTACAGGCCATGATTGCTTTAACGCTGCATCGCAATGCAGATATTGTAACGCCGGTTGCAATTATTAAATCCTTAAAAGAAAATGCCATCAATCATGATGAATTGGGAATGTATTGGAAAGAATGGACCAGTGGCGGATATTACTGGCAACAGGCTCCAATTGAAAGCCAGGCTATGATGATAGAAGCATTTATGGATATTGATAAAAACAACACAGTAGTTGATGATTTAAAAACCTGGCTCTTAAAACAAAAACAAACACAAAACTGGAAAACAACCCGGGCAACTGCCGAAGCCTGCTACGCATTACTGTTAGGTGGCAACAATTGGTTAGCAGAAGAGAAAGAAGTACAAATAAATTTAGGCGGCACTATTATTAAAAGTTCAGACTTTTCTACATCGGCCGGCACCGGTTATTTCAAAAAAAGAATTGAAGGAGAAAATGTAAACTCAGGAATGGGTAATATTTCAGTTGAAATAAAATCAACAAATAATTCATCGGGTTCAACCACTACTTCATGGGGAAGTGTGTACTGGCAATATTTTCAGGATCTGGATAAAATCACTACAGCCGCAACGCCTTTAAAACTGGATAAAAAATTATTTGTAGAAAGAAATTCTGACCGTGGCCCGGTACTGGAACTTGTATCGGATAGCGGAACTTTGATGGTTGGCGATAAAGTAAAAGTTAGGATTGAATTAAGGGTTGACCGTGATATGGAATATGTACACATGAAGGATATGAGAGCAAGTTGTATGGAACCAATAAATGTTCTCAGCGGATACAAATACCAGAGTGGCCTTGGATATTATGAATCTACCAAAGACGCCAATACCAACTTTTTCTTTAGCTATTTAGCAAGGGGTACTTATGTTTTTGAATATCCAATGTTTGTTACCCATACTGGTAATTTCAGTAACGGCATAACCAATATCCAATGTATGTATGCACCTGAATTTAGCAGTCATAGCGAAGGGATAAGAATTACTGTTAATAAAGCTGCAACGATTAAAAAATAACGGTTTACTTATTAACCGAATAACCCATATGGCTTATTCAACAAGCAGTACAGAAATATATTCTCCAATTATTGGTCAATTTCTGCCTAAATCCCTTAGTTTTGCAGCCCCATAGTAAAATTGCTATGGGGAATAAACATTTTTTAATTAAATAAAACATCAGGGAAATGAACAACTA
>JANPAP010000439.1:0-3371 GCA_031429975.1 Chitinophagaceae bacterium | reverse complement strand
CTCGGAATGACAGCTGTTTTCGTAATTGATAATTGATAATTCGTATTTCATTTCAACAGTTGTTTTTAATTAAGCAGATTCCTCGTACCTCGGAATGACAGCTGTTTTCGTAATTGATAATTGATAATTCGTATCTCATTTCAACAGTTGTTATTTATTAAGCAGATTCCTCGTACCTCGGAATGACAGCTGTTTTCAAAATTTGTAATTTGTAATTTGTAATTTTTAATTTTTAATTCAGTATTCAGTATTCCCCACTTCCTCTGCCATAATCTGGATTGATTTTTTAATTAAATTTTCTACAACTAAATTACCATCTTTTGTAAACTCTTTATCAATTCTGTTGGCAACAATGGCACTCAGGCTCAGGCATTGATGGCCCAGTAATTTAGCCAATCCAAACATGGCCGATGTTTCCATTTCAAAATTGCTGATTCGATGATTGCCAAATTCGAATGAGGTGAGATGATCAATCAGATTTGGAAAGGCAAGCCCCAAGCGCAATACACGGCCTTGTGGACCAAAAAATCCGGGACAGGTAACCGTTATGCCATGATGATAATCTTGTGTAAAATGTTTTAGCAATGAACCACTTGCCATGTTGATATAAGGCGAAAGATCGGTTGAGCTTAATTGCGTATGCGTATTGAAAGCCTGTATCAATTGTTTTTCTTCTTCGTTGTTTTGGGTGCGGTAAAAATGAATCAGATTATCCAAACCAAGTCCATGGGTACTGGCAACAAAACTATCCACCGGAATTTCTTTTTGTAAAGAGCCCGAAGTACCAAAACGGATAATGTTTAGTGATGTAAGTTTTTCTTTTATCAACCGGGTTTCAAAATCAATATTTACCAATGCATCCATTTCATTAAAAACAATATCAATATTGTCCGGACCAATTCCGGTACTAACACAAGTCAATCTTTTATTACCAATGAAGCCGGTATGCGTTACAAATTCACGGTGTTGATTTTGGTATTCAATTACATCAAAATATTTGCTTACTTCCTTTACCCTGTCTGGGTCTCCAACGGTTATAATATTATTTGCAATTTCTTCGGGCCGGCAATCTAAATGGTAAACAGCACCACGGCTATTGATGATTAATTCTGATTCGGCAATACGGTTCATAAAATTAATTTTAATAAAATCGAATTTCGCATTTACATTTTACATTATCGAATAAAAAAATCCCTATTTTTGCGCTGCCTTAAATAACTAGCCACTGTTTTTGAAATTTCAAATAAGTAAGTTGTTTAAATAAATTGGTCCTGTGGCCGAGTGGCTAGGCAGAGCTCTGCAAAAGCTCGTACAGCAGTTCGAATCTGCTCGGGACCTCACAATTTTTTCCCTCTTCCTTTTAGAAGAGGGATTTTTTTAAATAGAAATATGGCAATAAAATATTTACAGAAATTAGGATTGATAGCTTGCATTATGCTGGCAATATCTTGCTTTATGCCTTGGGCTTATTATGCCGATATACAGCAAAGTTTTACCGGCTTTTATTCCTTCCAGAATCAATATGGAAAGCCGGGTAAGTTATTGTTATTGATAGCAGTGGTTGCCTTTGTATTCATGCAGCTGCCCAGGGTTTGGGCAAAACGCAGCAATCTTTTTGTATGTGCTTTGGGCGTTGGGTACGCCATTAAAAGTTATATCCTGTTTACATCCTGCTACAACACGTATTGTCCACAAAAACTACCGGGTATTTATCTTATGATGGTAGCCATTATCTTAATGCAGATCGCCGCCGTTTTTCCCGACTTAAAGATTCCTAACAAGAAAAAAAGCTAATTATTTTTTTACTTCTTTTGCCCAGGCATCTTTTAAAGTAACAGTACGGTTAAAGATGATTGTATCGGTTGTACTTTCTTTATCCATACAAAAATATCCTTTACGGATAAACTGGTAACTGTTACCAATAGCCGCATTAACCAAAGATGTTTCCAGGTAAGCAGTTTGAATAATCTGCAATGAATCGGGGTTGATATTTTCTTTAAAATCACCCTCTTCATCAGCAGGGTTTTCAGCCTTAAAAAGCCGGTCGTACAATCTCACTTCAGCAGTTACAGCATGTGCCGTACTAACCCAGTGAATGATGCCTTTTACGGTAATGCCACTGGTATCGCTGCCACTTTTACTTTCCCGAAAATAAGTACAATGAACCGCAGTAATTTTTCCATTACTGTCTTTTTCAAAATCATCGCAGCGAACAATGTAAGCGCTTTTTAAACGAACCATGGCACCCGGTGCCAGCCTGAAATATTTTTTTGCAGGCACTTCCATAAAATCTTCTTGCTCTATCCACAATTCTTTGCTGAAAGGAATGGTTCTGGTACCAAAACTTTCATCGGGTCCGTTTTCACTGATTAGGTTTTCTGTTTGTCCTTCGGGATAATTGGTAATGATCAATTTTAGCGGATCCAAAACAGCCATTGCCCGGGGTGCTTTTTTATTCAAATCTTCTCTTACACAAAATTCCAACAAACTAAAATCGATGAGGTTTTCTCTTTTTGCCACGCCGATTTTTTCGCAAAAATTACGGATGCTTTCGGCAGTAAAACCCCTGCGCCGCATGCCGCTGATGGTAGGCATCCTTGGGTCGTCCCATCCTTGTACATGGCCATCATTAACCAACTCGAGTAATTTGCGTTTACTCATTACCGTATAGGTCATATTCAGCCGGGCAAACTCGTATTGTTTAGATGGAAATATTTCCAGCTTTTCAATAAACCAATCGTACAATTCCCGGTGTGGAATAAACTCCAGTGTACAAATGCTGTGGGTTATATTTTCAATGCTGTCGCTTTGTCCGTGTGCAAAATCATACATCGGGTAAATGCACCAGGCGTCGCCGGTACGATGGTGGTGGGCATGTTTAATGCGGTAAATGATCGGGTCCCTCATGTGCATATTGTTGGCTGCCATATCAACTTTTGCCCGCAATACTTTTTCGCTATCCTTATATTTTCCTGCCTTCATTTCTTCAAACAAACGAAGGTTTTCTTCCATGCTTCTGGAGCGGTAAGCACTGTCTTTTCCCGGTTGGGTAGGGGAGCCTTTTAATACTGCAATTTCTTCTGCAGTAGAATCATCCACATACGCCAATCCTTTATTGATAAGGGTTACAGCAAACTGGTACAGGTTTTCAAAATAATCGCTGGCATATAATTCATTGGCCCAGTTAAAGCCCAACCATTGTACATCTTCCTTTATGATGTCAACATATTCTGTTTCTTCTTTGGTGGGATTGGTGTCATCAAAACGCAGGTTTGTTTTGCCGACATATTTGATGCTTAAACCAAAATTGAGACAAATACTTTTTGCATGTCCAATGTGGAGATAGCCATTTGGTTCTGGTGGAAAACGGG
>JANPAP010000438.1:0-2067 GCA_031429975.1 Chitinophagaceae bacterium | reverse complement strand
CCAATGAACCATTTTTTTGTGGACGCAATGGTATCAAGAAAAAAAAGTTGGAAGATATTGAATACGAAAGAAGGGTAGGCTATGCCTGGTATAATGAAACACCGGCAAAATTGCTTAAATCGGATTATCCAAAGTGGGCTGAAAAATGGATAAAATAAAAATTGAATTAAATAAAATAAACAACATAAAAAACGAATTTCATTCTTAATTTTTAAATCGAAAGCGTATGTTACTTTCAAGATATAATTTACGAAATGTAACCAGCAAAAAGCTGGAATTGCCAAACGAAGCAATGTTTGAATTGCCGGAAAAAGTATTGCAGTTTGGCACGGGTGTATTATTGCGTGGCTTACCCGATTATTTTATCGACAAAGCCAATCAGCAAGGTATTTTTAATGGCCGTATTGTGGTAGTAAAATCTACCAGCAAAGGCGATTCGGATGCATTTGAAAAACAAGATGGTCTTTATACACTCTGTGTTCGTGGAATTGAAAAAGGAAATAAAGTAGAAGAAAATATAATTTGTTCTTCCATCAGCAGGGTATTATCGGCAAGACAGGATTGGGCAGAAGTGTTGGAGTGTGCTCATAATCCTCAAATGCAAATTATTATTTCTAATACAACAGAGGTAGGTATACAATTGGTAAATGAAGATTTTCGCAAACACCCACCGGTATCTTTTCCTGCAAAGCTCCTGGCTTTTTTACATGAACGTTACATCGCATTCGATGGCAGCAGCCAAAGCGGAATGGTTATTTTACCAACCGAACTCATTAATAATAATGGAACAAAACTAGAATCGATTGTGCTTGAATTGGCGCATTTAAATTTATTGGATGAAGGCTTTATTGAATGGTTAGAAAATTGCAATCATTTCTGTAATACACTGGTGGATAGAATTGTGCCGGGATTTGATTCAATGATACAAAAAGAAGTAGAGCAAAAGCTGGGATTAAAAGATGAATTGCTGATCGTATCTGAAGTGTTTCGTTTGTGGGCTATTGAAGGAAATAAAACCGTTGCAGGTATTCTTTCATTTGCAAAAGTTGATAATGGTATTGTGATAACCGAAGACATTACTTTGTTTAAGGAACTAAAACTCCGCATGCTAAATGCAACGCATACCCTAAGTTGTGCAGCAGCATTTTTATCGGGTATTGATACAGTAAAGGCGGGAATGGAAGATGCCGTTTTTAGTTCATTAATCAGCGATTTGATGATGGATGAAATTGCACCGGCTATTCCAAATGATGCAGCCCTTTTGCAAGCAAAAGACTTTGGCAACAAGGTGTTGGAGCGATTCCGCAATCCATTTATTCAACATCATTGGTTCAGCATTTCTATGAACTATACTCAAAAAATGAAAACTAGGGCCATTCCACTTTTAATAAATTATCATAAAATATTTAATCAAGTTCCAGAAAATTTTACCAGTTGTTTTGCAGCCTACCTGCTTTTTATGAAACCCACTCATGAAAATGGAGGACAATATTTTGGAACAAATGCTGGAGTTGAATATTTGATCAATGATGAAAAAGCAAATTACTACAGTAATCTATGGTCAAAATTTGAGGTGGATACAATTGTAAATATTGTTTTGCAGGATACCGACCTTTGGGATGCAGATCTTACACAGGTGGTAGGTTTTGAATCGGAAGTAAAAGAAAAATTAAAAATGATGCTGTCTGATGGTGTGTTAGCCGTTTTACAATCAAAAAAAATGTTGCAAATTAAATGAAAATAAAAGTTTTAAAAGTTCATAATACAGACAATGTTATTGTTGCCCTTGCAGATTTGGCAAAGGGAGAAAATATAGTATTTGAAGATGCAATTTATTTACTGCAGGATGATATAAAAGCCAAGCATAAATTTTTTACAAAAGATATGCAACCAGGCGATGAAGTAATTATGTATGGCGTTTTAGTAGGTAAGACCCAACAATTTATTCCTAAAGGAGGTTTAATGCATACTGGTAATATTAAACATGCTGCTGCTCCTTATGAATACCGCAAGGTGGATTATAAATGGACAGCGCCGGATGTTTCTAAATTTTCAAACAGGACATTT
>JANPAP010000437.1:0-4767 GCA_031429975.1 Chitinophagaceae bacterium | reverse complement strand
GATTGAAATTGCCCCCAACATTCACAACGAAAAATATTTAACCACAAAAAGGGATAAGTTGGGGCATGATATTTTGAATGAACATTAATTAAATGGTTGCTTATTTAATTGTTGGCTCTGGATCCTTTTTTTTGGGGCTGCGTTTAAAAATCTGAGAAAGTTCATCCACTTCTTTTCTGTAAGCAAGGCTTATACCGGTACGGTTTCGCTGGCCAATTAAATCAAAATTAGTGCGGTTAAAACCTACCACTCTTACCCGGCCATCTTTACTTAAAATCCATTCTGCAGTAATATCGGGTGTTACCAAAACATTGCTATTGCGGTTAATATTTGCATAAGGGTTATTGTAATCCAAATTGAGCCCAGCCGAAATAATGAGTTTACCATTTAATACAGTGTAAATAAAATTACTCTTTGCCGCTGCCTGTAAATTTGCAACATTCGATTGCAATTCGGTACCCAAACCACTGCCAATACTCGAATTTACATCCAGGCTAAAGCTGAGGTTCTTTATAAATTTCTGCAAAAATTTATTGAAGTATCCCGAGATGGCATTGGATACCACCCCGCCAATTGTATTGGAAATAACATTGTATCCACTACCTGCTGTAATAAATCCCTGGTTGCTGCTGATAAAAGAATTAAACAGCAACAGCGAGGTAACCTGTTTATTTAAATCATTTTTATCTTCTTTAAATTGTTCCAGCCTTTTTAAAACTAAAAAATCGGTGATGGGGCTACCGGCAGGTAATTGTAATTCAAAATCAATAGCTGGCTTCTGCAAGGTTTCAGTTAAATGAGCAATCACTTTTAAATCGGATCTAAGCCTGTAATTACTACTGGCAGAAGATAAATTACTGAAGTCGACTTTTGTAGCCAGATATTCAGCCTGTATATCAATCTTTGCCTTAAATGGATCTCCATCCCATACCAGCGTTCCGCTTTTTACAGTAAAATATTTTTTTAAAAAAGTTTGGAAATTAAATGTGTATTCGCCTTTGCTGATATTGTACTGGCCATTTATTGTCAGAGGCTCTTTATTACCCACTCTTATTTTTAATAAACCATCGCCTTCGCCTTTAATAATATCGCCGGTGGTTTCATCCAATATCACATCAATTTTGCAATATTTGTTGGCCGTTAATTCCATGTTTAATAAAATACTACCGGTTGTTTTCGATCTAAAAGTTTCTTCCATTTTATTACCAAACTGGACGAAATCAATATAATCCACAGTTTCATTTTCAATGCTATTGCCACTTAAAATATAAATATGACTGCTGTCTTTTTCTGATGGTTCTCCAACAATATCCATCCTGATATTTTCTGCCTGCCCCGTTAAAAGCAAATTGGCCCTGCCAATAACTTTTCCATAAAATTGATTGTTATCTTTTTTTGTGGTGTTTAGCACCAATAAGCGGTCTGTTTCAAAACGGATATTTTCAAATTCAACATTATTAAAAAAACGATGATACATTTTGCCGCTTAAGGTTGCGGTATTATTCAACGTATCTTTTAATTCAATTTTTCCAAAATCAATTTCATCGGGATTAAAAACAATGCTTTCATTTTTAAATTTGTATTTGCATTGGGTATAATTTACTTTTAAAGATCCTTCATTTATATTCGCAATTCCGGTTAGCTGTAAGTGATTGCCATTGCCCGACAGGGTTAGGTTAGTTGTATTGGCACTGCCTTTTATTTCGCTGAAAATATCGCTGAGGTAATTGTTTAAAATACTGATGTCGAATTTTTCAGATTTTAATGCTACCCTTATTTGGTTGGAGGTACTGTCTTTTAAATTAATTGCTCCTTCAATATTTAATTGGTTATCCTTATTATCCGATTGGGCTTTAAACAAAATTTTTCCGGCAGCCAAGTCAATAGTACCGGTAGCATTTAATGCGCCGATTGAATCATTGTCAATTCTAAATTGTTGAATTTTACTGTCTAATTCTATAAAAGGTTTTCCAAAGGGATCTTCAATTTTAATGGTTCCGGTAATCTGCCCTTCCAGCTTAGGTTCTTTTATTGCCAGGCCAATAAAATCATCGATGTTAACGTTGCTTAATTGTAATAACACATCGTTGTAATTGCCGGTGGCAGAGGGTTCTGTTGAAATCAATAAATGCTGATTGCCTTGTACCAAACTTACATCTTTTGCACTGATCAATGATTTTAATACACTGATTTCACCATCTTTTTCTAGGTCCCATTTCTTATCATTGATAATAAAAGATGAAGGAAAGAAGTGGATGTTTACACCATCTCTTAATGTATGAACACTGGCATTTAACGATGCTTCGTTAATGGTTTTACTGGCACTTGTTTTTAAATTGATAATGGAAATATCGTTGTAAGATTTAAATTCGAGGTTTGAAAATGGAAGGTGCAAACTATCGCTAAGTGCCACATCATCTACTTCAATTTTAGTGCTAAGCGTATCTGCATTTCCCTTGCTTTTTAATCGTACATTATTAAAAACAATTTTATCATAACTAAATTCTTCAACATCGGCATTTACATTCAGCTCATTCGTTTTTAAATTGAGATTGCCATTGATATTGCTGTTGTTAAATCCTTTAAGTTTTTTATCTAATAATTGAATATAAGGATCGGCTTCTTTTGTTTGAATCTGGAATGTAAAATTTTGTTCGCTTAATTTATAGCCTGGTTTATTTATGTATGCCGGATAATACTTGCTAAGAAAAACTTTAAATGCATCGGGCAATTCCAGTATTTTAAAATTGCCTGCAATACTTGCATCAACCTCATTTGTGTGAAGGGTTAAATATTTTTGCTGGTCTATTATTAATGATTGTAATTGCAACGAATCAAACGAAAGCGGTTTGCCATTATGATTTAAATTGGCATCGTAAATTTTTGCTGTACCCAAAAAATTGTCGATATCGTTTCCAGAAAAGTCTAAATTAAAATGTCCTTTTAAATCAAATTCATCTTTGCTAATATTTAATTTTTTAAAATCAGCCTTGGTAAGTTTTGCATCAAAATTAAATTTGGGTTGTGGTCCACTCAAATCAATCGTACCTACCAGGTCTTCTACTTTTAAGTTAGGGTCATCAATGTTGGCATAACCTTTAAAAAATTTCTTTTTAAAATCACCATTAACAATAATATTTTGATAATTGTAACCACTATATTCTATGCTTCGTAAATCGCCCACAAAATTTGCATCCAATTTGTCAATCGCAAAACCGCTTCCATTTACTTTTCCATTAAAAGTTATTTTGCCAACCTGGTTGTTTTCAAAAAATTCGCCCAACTTAAAATTCTGGGTCGAAATTTTACCGAGATAAACAGGTTCTTTATTTTTTTGCAGTTTTAAATTAATATCGCCGGTAACTATTCCGAGGTTTGTATGGATAGTGCCATAAGCAACAAAGTCATTTAAAAATCCGGTGTAGTTTCCGGTATATTTTATATTTCCAAGCTTTCTTAAATTGGGTTGATCAATGTTTTTTAATGAAGGGATAATAGTAACCAGATCGTTGTAATTAGTGGTTAAATCTTTTGCATTAATATCTATAAAAGTATTGTCGATATTGGGTAGGCCTCTTAATGCAATGTTCCCTTCCAGCAAGGAGTTGCCGGTTTTTATCTTAATTTTTTTTATGGTAAAATTATCAGCCGTTCCTTTTGCAATTCCGCTGATATCAAAAACCCTTTTCCAGGTTTTTAACTCGGGTGCAAAAAATGCAATATCATCACTGCTTACAAAACTGTTTGTAAAATTTGCATCAATATTAATTTTATGCAAAAAACGTCCCATGTCTTTATTAAAATCTTTAAAGTGCATGGCGTAGTAATTTCCAAGCCGGGTTTTATTTAACTCCAGATCCAGTTTATTAAACTCCATAATTTCAGGAGTAAAAATCATAAACGATTCCAGTTTTTTTATGGTTAATCCACATCTTTCGGTGGTGCTTAATTTAATGTTGCTGCTTAAGGAATCGTTTTTTAAATGCAGGTGTTTAAAATCGGCATTGATATTTGTTAAGTGGATATGGTTCTCATTAAATTCGCCGGCAATTGACTGGTAATTTGAATCGCCATTAATATTTTCGAACACTCCATTTTTTATTGAAATACCGTTAGCAAATATTTCCCAGCTATCTTCTTTAATAGAAGTTTTTGTTGAGTCTTTTTTTACAACAGGCAATTGAAAATTTGATTTTTCTTTATTGCCAGTATAATCTGTTAAGGAAAATTGTGGGGCATCAATTTCAATTTTATTAAAGTGGAGTTGTTTTTTTGTATAATCAATTTTATCAGTTTCTAAGTTCAAGTCTTTTAAAGAAAGTTGCATGTTAGTGCCGATCCATTGATCAATTTTATTAAAGCGGATATTATGCAGTTTTAAAACTTTTAAACTAAACTCAATGCCGCCTTTGGTATCATTTTTTTTCGGGCTCGAAAAGTAATCAACCAAAAACTGGTAATTCCAAACCGTATCTGTTCGGTTTAAATTTACTTGGGCATCTTCCAGGCTTACATAATTTAGGGTGGCTTTATCTTTTAAAAAAAACCAGTCGCTGATATTTATGGTGGCACTACCTGCATATAACAATGTGTCTTTATGAAGGTCTTCTACCAGCAAACCCTCAATATCCATTTTGTCAAAAAATTGATAGTCGATATGATTTAAGCTGATGGTTGCATGTAATTTTTGGGATAGATTAGCTGCTACGGTTTTAACCAACCAGTTTTGTACAATTGTAAGATGCAGTAAGGCATATAACAATACTA
>JANPAP010000436.1:0-2268 GCA_031429975.1 Chitinophagaceae bacterium | reverse complement strand
TATTAATACCATTGAAATGAAATGGGAAAATGTACAATTTACCAGGGTAGACGCAGATATCGTTGATAACTTAATTGATAAATCGGAGAATAGTGAAAGTGTATTGAGTAAAGATGAAACCGAACAACTTAAATCTTTATTTGAGAAACAAAAGAATGCCTTACAAATGACAGTAGAAGTTAAAGGCTTAAGTGCAACCACAGCACCGGTAGTGGCAACACGACCGGAAATGATGCGGCGTATGAAAGACATGGGTTCAATTGGTGGTGGCATGGCTGCTTTTTATGCAAATATGCCCGATGAAGTTACGCTTACAGTAAATGGGAATCACCCAATTTTTAATGCGCTTTTAAAAGAAACGGATATTGCAAATCAAGAAATGCAAATTAAAAATCTTGCAGATCTTGCACTGTTATCTCAGGATTTATTAAAGGGAAATGATCTTACAAATTTTATTAACCGTAGTGTTGAGTTAATGCAAACTTCTAAAAAAGAAATGGCAACTACTGCATAAAGAAAATTAAAAGAAATGTAAAAGCCGGCCTTAATTTCAAGGCCGGTTTTTTAATATAGACAACTCAAAATATTCGAGTGTTTTACTATAGTAAACTTCGCTGAATTTTTCTTCAAGAAAAATATTTTTAAAAAGCGGATTTACATAAATAACATATAATTGTCGGGGTTTTAATAATAAACTTTGTTGAATATTGATTACAATTTGTTGCATTACAATTTTATCAAAAGGATTAAATAAAAAGATGCAATCAACATCAAATGGAATGGGTACTATTGCTGCATCTTCGTTTATTAATGTGTAATTTAATTCTGCAAATTTTTGTTGGGTTATGTTTAAATTAGTAACAGCAGCTTCACAAAGTTTGCTTGAAAAATCGATGCCGGAAATTTTACTGAAACCATAGTGTGCTGCAACACACATGGCTCTGCCTTTGCCACAGCCTATATCTAAAAAATGTTTTTTGCCGGATAAAGGAATTTGCTCAAAAGAATTTTCAATTATTGCATAACTAACAGGCATGTATATGGTAGCATGCGAAATGTCGATCCCGTTTTTTTTTAAACTCTTTAAATCATCAATACCTGTAGTATTAATTTTGTATTTACTTTCTCCTTTTATTTCCTGATAAAATAGTACAGCTGCAATTTTAAAACCCCAATTGAAGCCGATGTAAATAAAGTAATGTATGTATCGTAGCCACTTCAATTTATTTATTTTAATTGTTTTTTTACGCAGCTTAATTGTTGTTGGATAATTTAAAATCAATCATCTTTAGTTGAAGGGTAACCTGGCCATTCCATTCATTTTCATCAATTGTAAAAACAATATCCAATGGTTTTTTAGTAGCAATCAATTCAAATTTTTCGGCCATGTTAAAGCCAATGCCGGTAAGGGTTGTGTTGTTTTGTTTCAATACAAACCGAATATGATTTTCTTTTACAACTTTTGAATAACCGGTATCTAAAACATTTTTTGCAATAAATACCGGACGCATATTTTCCGGCCCAAATGGTTCCATCTGATGAAGGATGGCATAAAAATTTGCACTGATCTTTTCAAAAGAAATTTCAGCATCAATAATAATTTCTGGAATTAGTAATTGGGGATCGATTGTATTATTTACAACTTCTTCAAACTTGTTACTGAAAGCAACAATATTTTCCGGTAATAAAGAAAGTCCTGCTGCTGCAAAATGTCCTCCATAGCCTAATAAATATTCCCGGCAAGCATGTATGGCTTCATATAAATTAAAGCCTACAACACTTCTGGCACTTCCTGCCGCAACATCGCCGCTTTTGGTAAGTACCACTGTAGGCCGGTAATAGGTTTCAATAAGCCTGCTGGCAACTATGCCTACAACACCCTTATGCCAGTGCTCCTGATAAACAACCGTTGATTTGCTGGTTTTTAAAAAATTACTGTTTTCAATTAATACCATTGCTTCTTCGGTAATTAATTTATCCGCTTCTTTTCGGTCGCTGTTATCGCTGTGAAGTTGTTCTGCAAATTGCAATGCTTTAGCAGCATCTTTTTCAATAAACAATTGCACTGCTTTTTTTGCGTCATCCATCCGGCCAGCAGCATTTACTCTTGGTGCAATTACAAATACTACATTATTTATGGTTAATGCTTTTTGAATGCCACCCAGATTAATTAATGTTTTTATGCCCATGCATGGGTTGCTGTTAATTCTCTGTAATCCGTAATAGGCAAGGATCCTGTTCTCACCTGTAATGGGTACAATATCTGCA
>JANPAP010000435.1:0-4131 GCA_031429975.1 Chitinophagaceae bacterium | reverse complement strand
ATACCAGAGCCGCTTGTCAATACGATGATGAAATCACGTTTTCAAAAGATGCCAGCAATAATATTTTTATGACCATCAATACTATGGGAGAATCCTTTTTGATTGGGGCTGCTACCAGCTATTATGGTTTTACAGGAGGAGATGGTTGCTATGCAATAAATACAGGTGGACAAAAGAAGTTGGCCTTTATGGAAGCAACATCAACATCCACTGCTGCTATTTCAACAAGAATACAATTTATAGTTCCAGGAAATGGATTTGTAAATTTTGGAACTGGTGGAAATACATATGAAATTTTGGCCGCATCGGCTACCAATATCCATTTACGTAATATTGGTATTGATGGAAATGCTTGGTATCAAAAATTAAAAGTAAAATTGTAAGATTATGAATATTGTAAAAACATTATTGGTTGCGGTACTTATGTATCCACTTTTTATGGCGGGCAGTTGCAAAAAAAGTGAAAATACTATTACAGGTACGGCACCTTCAAATTTATCTATCAACGCTGTAGTAAGTACAAATGGGAGTGGGTTGGTTGCATTTACAGCTACTGCAGTTAATGCTGTTACGTACGATTTTGAATATGGTAATGGCGTCATTGCAACTGTACCTTCCGGCATTATTAATTACAAATACAGCCTTGTTGGCACCAATACATTTACTGTAAAAGTTACTGCAAAAAGCAGCGATGCATTAACCATCAATAAAACAATACAGGTTACCGTTACTGTGGTTGCAGGTACCCCGATTTTAATCTGGTCTGATGAATTTAATACTGATGGCTTGCCTGCCAACGCAAAATGGGGGTATGATATTGGTAACGGCAGTGGAGGCTGGGGAAATAATGAGTTGCAATACTATACAAGCCGATCAGAGAATGCGGTTGTGATAAATGGCGTTTTAAAAATTACGGCTCAAAAAGAAACCTATAGTGGCAGTAATTTTACATCGGCCCGGTTATTATCTCAAAACAAATTTTCTTTTAAATATGGTAAGGTAGAAGTAAGGGCCAAACTGCCTGCAGGTGTAGGAACCTGGCCAGCCATCTGGATGTTGGGTGATAATATTTCAACCTTGGGTTGGCCTGCATGTGGCGAAATTGATATCATGGAACACAGGGGTAGTGAATTGAATAAAATTTTTGGAACCGTACACCATCCCGGTCATTCGGGTGGCAATGCAGATGGAGGTACAACCCTTATTTCAAATGCATCTACCGAATTTCATGTTTATAGTATGGAGTGGACGGAAACCAGTATTAAATTTTTGGTTGATGGCCAGCAGTTTTATGCATTTGCAAACACTACAAGTTTACCATTTAATAAAAACTTTTTTATCCTTTTAAATGTGGCTGTGGGTGGATCATTTGCAGGCCCAGTAGATCCTGCATTCAACTCTGCGTCGATGGAGGTTGATTATATACGGGTGTATCAATAATGTTTTTTCTAATAAAATAAAAACACCTCAACCGATTTCAACAAAATCGATTGAGGTGTTTTTGTAAATAATTGTTTAGGCTCTTATATCCACTTTAAAAGCCAAACTGAAATAATTGAGTGGTTGGCCTTTTTTTTCGCCATTAGTAAACTGCCACTCTTGCCCGGAATGTAATACTGGTTGCTGGTTATCCGAAACGGCTTCTCCAATTCCTATAAAAGAATCAGCACTTTGTAATTTAAATCCATAGCTTTTTCCTTTGTTTAAATGAATGCCGTTTAAGTGAAATGCAATCCATTTTTCAAAATCTTTTTTTTCAAAATCTACAACGGTTGATTTTAATTCGGGCCCCCATTTTTTTTCCTGTTCATCAAATTGATGGAGTGTCATGGTAACATAACCAGGGTTGGTAACCAGGCTCGAAAAAATTTCAATGGCTTCCAAATCACAATCCTTAGGCGAAACAAATGTTTGTCCACTAACAATATCTTTATCATCGCTGTTGCTGTGGCCAATCCAACTGGTTGCATTGTATTGTGTTTGTTGTAGCATTGTAAAACTGTTAATTATATTTTGATTTGCGTTCATAAATTTTGATTTTAAACTCATTAAAAAAATGTTGTAAAGGAATGTTTCAATTGTTGCCTTTATTTATCAACCTAATATTATAAAATCAAAATTTAATACATCAGAATACGCTGTTAAGGTTCCTTATTGCTGTAAAATTTTGTGATAATTTTTTGTTCGAGAAGGCAAATATTGTAGCGTCCACCAATTATATCCGTAATAATTGGTTACTTTTAACCATTCATAAAAAAGCATACCTCATAACTTAACCACCAGCATTTATATTGAAGTTTACATCATTTAATTTCGACAGCCGTTTATTAGAAGGGATAGAAGCATCTGGATACGATGAAGCCACCCCCGTTCAGGAACAAGTAATTCCCTTAGTATTGGCAGGTAAAGATGTTATTGCATCTGCACAAACAGGCACCGGTAAAACCGCCGCATTTTTATTGCCGTTAATCAATAATATACTTTCAAAACCAATCAACCATACAAGCATAACGGCATTGGTAATTGTACCTACTCGTGAGTTGGCAGTACAAATTGCACAACACATGGAAGGCCTTTCTTACTTTACTTCTGTTAGCTCAATTGCAGTTTATGGTGGTGGTGATGGCAATGCATTTGTGCAGGAAAAAAAAGCGTTGAGTGCCGGAGCCGATGTGGTGATTTGTACGCCGGGCAAAATGCTGGCACATATAAATATGGGGTATGTAAAATTTCAAGGCCTGGAATATTTGGTGTTGGATGAAGCCGACAGAATGCTGGATATGGGTTTTTACGACGACATTATGCGGATTATTAGTGCCCTGCCTGCAAAGAGGCAGAACCTGCTTTTTTCTGCAACCATGCCACACAAAATCCGGGATCTTGCAAAAAGAATTTTACATAAACCCGAAGAAATAAATATCTCTATCAGCAAGCCCAACGAAAAAATTGTGCAGAAAGCTTTTGTAGTTTATGACACACAAAAAATTCCGCTGGTAAAATATATTCTGCATCAAAAACATTTTGAATCGGTATTGATTTTTTGCAGCAGTAAAATAAGCGTTAAGCAATTGGCACGTGAATTAAAAAAAACCGGATTGCCTGTTGATGAAATTCACAGTGATCTGGAGCAGGATAAAAGAGAAGAAGTGTTGATGTTTTTTAAAAGCGGACGGGTAAAAATTTTAGTGGCTACCGATATTCTTAGCCGTGGAATTGATATTGATAATATTGGATTGGTGTTGAATTATGATGTGCCGCATGATGGCGAAGATTATGTGCATCGTATTGGCCGTACAGCAAGGGCCGCAGCCGATGGTACTGCCATTACTTTTATCAGTGTAAAAGAGCAACGAAAGTTTGAACAGATTGAACGCTTGTTGGGTAAGCCGGTTCCAAAAGAAATAGTGCCGGAGCAATTTGGCGAAGCACCTGCTTACCAGCCTTCGCATCCTTCATCGACCAGGGATCATAAAAAATCGGGGAATAAGCCAAAGCAATTTAACCGAAACCGTCCGGCTCGTAATCCAAATTAATTTCTAAGGGTTTACTTTATTTACTTCCTCTTTATTTTGTGTCAATTGTCAGTAATAACGTTTAAATTTATTTTAAACGTTTTATTATTTGCACAATGCGGCATACAGTAATCATCTTTTTTTATGGATTGTTTTTTGCTTTTTCGCAACAAAGCAATGCACAACAAAGCAACTTGCAATTCAATCACCTTAATTCAAAAAAAGGATTGTCGCAGGGGGTTAATAATTGCGTGTATAAAGACTCCCGTGGGTTTATCTGGATCAGTTCCTTCGACGGATTAAACCGTTTTGATGGAATGGACTGTACTGTTTTTAGGGCTGATGAAAAAAACTCTGGATCCATTAAAGGCACATTATTTTTAAATATTCTGGAAGATAAGAATGGCAATTTATGGATTGGAAGCAATGAAGGAATCAATTGCTATGTTCGAAATAAAAACCGGTTTCAAAATTTTCAGATTTCTGAAACAATTCATACCGATAAAATTTATTCTCCTTTTTACATCGATGATCAAAACAATGTGTGGCTTCAATCCGGCGGCGAAATCTGGTTATTCAATACAATAAATCATCAGTTTAAAAAACAACTTCATTTTGA
>JANPAP010000434.1:0-2148 GCA_031429975.1 Chitinophagaceae bacterium | reverse complement strand
AACTGTCCAATTAATATTCCTGCAGGTGTGGTTAGAAATACAATTGCTGTAATTATTTTCCAAGTTTGTAAGTCTTCATTTAAATGAAGCCACAAAGTTGTTACATCGCTCCAGTTTATAAATGTAAAATACCAGCAGGCTGAAATTACCAGCAGGTGTAATAATTGGTCGGCAATAAAATATTTGATGGTTGGTTTTTGGTATGATTTCCATCCATCAATCAGTGTATGTGTTATCAGTATAATTATTGCAACCAACCAATATTGAAACCCTGTAATTATCCAGGCAGCAATTGCGGTAATGAAGCCATGTAAATATAATTTGGGTGAGGAGAAATGTGTAGCATTTCTATCCTCAACCCAAGACTTAGGTTGTAGAATAAAATCCGTTACAAGGTGCGATAAAATCATTTTTGTTAACCAGATGAATGCTGCTGTCATACAATTTGATTAATGATGTTTTCGTATTGTTGTAAAAGTTTTTCAATTTCTGACCATCTGCCTGATGTCATTCGTTGGTGAATGGTACTGGTAGTTTTTTTTAATTTTTTAGCAACTTCTTTTTGCATTTCACCTTTTAATAATTCATAAATCACTTCGGCCTGTTTACCCGTCATCACCTCAAAAATAGCATTTAAATAATCTGCAATTACCTGCAGCCCTATATTCGCAAGCGGATTAGAACTTGTAATTACAAGCCGTTGATTTGATTTTACAATTACATCAAATTGTCGTCCGGAAAGCAGGAATGCTTCTCCCTTAGCCGTTTTTAAATCTTTTACAGGGGTTTGAACGGCACCAATTCCGATACTGATTCGTACATCCGATAAAACTTTTTTTTCAGCTTTAAACAAACTAATGGCCGCTGTTCTTGAAAGCAATGCCAAATGAAGTGCGGTTTTTGGTTCTTTGATAAATGCCTGAAAACTATCTCCTCTATAAAATTCCATCTGTTGGTTTGCATACAATTCCATCAGTTTGCTGCTGAGTTTTTTCTCTTTAGCAGTATTGAGTTTGGTAGAGTTTACAATATCACCCGTTATTACAGCTTGTAATGCCATGTTGTTGTATTAATTGAAGGTAAATATACGAATTTCATTGTAATTCGTATATATGTACGAATTATTACAAAATTCGTATTAATGTACGAATTAAAATAGGGGCTGTTAATGGGGCAGCATTTGCTTTCAACAAATTCTTTCGGAGAAATATTCAATTTATTAATCCATAAATGAAAGGTAAGATGGGTTTTAAAGCCTCAAAAAAATGTTGCAATCGAGGTCGGTAACGATTGCGTAAATAAAGCATTCAATACACTAGTATATTATAAACACAACCTATAGTTTTACCATCGTTATAAAAAATCTCCAAATTTAAAAAAAAACAAAAATGATTATCAAATTAAAAAAAGCCTTGGTTGTTTTCCTTAAGTCTTTAAAAGAAATGTAATTGATTTCGCTTGTCAAATTCAAATTGGAAAACGATACTTGCTTCCCCTCTGTTTATAAAACCTCATTTGTATAAAGTAATCTGGTAAATCCAGGTTACTTTATTTTACCATTACCATTTTAACTATAAGATTTTTTTGTTCCATTTAAAATTAGTTGCATACCAATACGCAACCAATCTTAAATGAAAATACTGCAGAGGCTATAGTAGTTTTAACTATTACAGTTTTTAAATGATTATCCTATAAACGTATCGAAATATCCCGCTTTAAAATAAAATCTAAAAAAAACCAACAGGGCTGTATCAATATTGATACAGTTTTTTTATTCAATTTATTTAACCAATGCCTATATGTAAAAAAAATAAGCGTTGCTTATTAACTATAACAAAACAGGTTTTCAATTGCTTGAAAACCTGTTTTAGAAAATAATTATTTTAAGATACCATCTTTCCGGATGGGTAGTTTTTACTGATTACTAACAAATACCGGAATCATTTTGATTGAACGATCCGGACCGGTAACCTCCATCTGGTAATTTCCATTCATTAAATCCTGTGCTGGCTTCACTGTAAGCATTGCCACGCCTCCTGTATGATTCACAATTCCTTTAAAAACCAACTGTCCATTTGCATTAAATAACCTTGTATTGTAAACGCCGGAAACACTGGCTGCAGGCATTTGCAATTGGATATTCCCATC
>JANPAP010000433.1:0-5968 GCA_031429975.1 Chitinophagaceae bacterium | reverse complement strand
GGAGCCCCACCACATTTTATGGGTGTTGATGGGTTGGTAAAAACGGCAGTACCACCTTTAAAATTTTTGATCATTTCCCAGGTGTAAGGTGCATATTCAAAAGAATAATTAGAGCTCACTTCATTTTTACCCAGGGTTTCTTTTAGTCCTTTTATTTTTTGCCAGTCTAATTGTATTCCCGGAGCAACTATTAAAACATCATAGTAATAGGAAGTACCGCTTTTGCAGGTAATCTTATTTTCATCGGGAAGAAATTCAGCTACTGCATCTTTAATCCAAGCAGTTCCTTTAGGGATATAATCTTTTTCATTTCGGATGGTATCATTTACATCATAAATGCCGGCACCTACTAATGTCCAGGCAGGTTGATAATAATGTTTTTCGGATGGATCAAAGATTTGTATTTGCAGATTTTTATCTTTTATTAAAAGTTTAGATGCTACAGAAAGCCCTGCGTTTCCACCTCCTACAATAATTATTTTTTTAGCAGTCATGATAAATTATTTTAAATTTTTAATGCTGTAAATTTAATTGATCCCCCCTGACTGTAAAGTGACATTTGTTACTTTGAAACTTGATTTCGTATGACGTTCGTCATAAAAAAAGCACCTACCAGTTGGTAGATGCTTTTTTTATTTTTCATTAACGTCTTTAGAAATTAATGCAACACTTTATTAAAATTATGCCGGCATTATTTTACTCTGACAAACAAAATCGGTTTTTGGTATAGCAGTTAAAGCTATTGCTGTAAACCCTCCTTCAATTTCTGTAAAATTCCGATACCCACGTGCCTGTAAAATAGATGCTGCAATCATACTGCGGTATCCTCCTGCACAATGAATATAAAAATGTTCCTCAGGGTTTATATCTTTTACCCATTCATTAATTAAAGCCAAGGGCCTGTTGTAAGCTTCATCCACATGCTCTGCAGCATACTCCGAATCTTTTCGAACATCAATTACTTTATCTTCTCCAATCTTTACTTCTTTTGAAAACTGATTGGCGGTAACTCTATCTACCACATCGGCTTCTTTACCTGCTTCCAGCCAGGCAGCAAATCCTCCTTTTAAATGCCCGGTTACATTATCAAATCCTACCCTGCTTAATCGGGTTACCGATTCCTCTTCTTTTCCAACCTCAGTAATTAATAATATTGGATGTTTAACATCAACAATTAAAGCGCCCACCCAAGGTGCAAAATCGCCATTCAAACCAATATTAATTGACTGCGGAATAAAGCCTTTATAAAATTCAGTATTTTCTCTGGTATCTAAAATCAAGGCTGTTGTATTTTCTGCAACGGCTTCAAATTCATCAGGAGTTAAAGCTGTCATGCCATTGTTTAAAACGGTATCAAAACTTTCGTAACCTTTTTTATTCATGGCAACATTTAAACCAAAATATGCTGGAGGTGGTTGCAAACCATCGGTAACCGCTTTTATAAAAGCTGCTTTGTTTGGCTGATTTAATGCATAATTCATTTTCTTTTGATTACCCAAGGTATCCACCGTTTCTTTCATCATATTTTTACCACAAGCACTGCCAGCACCATGTGCAGGATACACAATTACATCATCTGCCAAGGGCATTATTTTATTATTTAAACTTTCGTAAAGCAGGCCTGCTAAGTCTTCCATCGTCATGTTAGCCGCTTTTTGTGCAAGATCGGGGCGGCCCACATCTCCCAAAAACAAGGTATCTCCACTAAAAATGCAATGATCTTTTCCGGCTTCATCTTTTAAAAGATACGTGGTACTTTCCATTGTGTGCCCGGGAGTATGTAACACTTTAATGGTTATATCTCCAATTTTAAACTCCTCATTATCCTTTGCAGAAATACAATCAAATTCGCAGGTTGCATTGGGTCCGTAAACAATTGGAGCCCCGGTTTTTTTACTTAAGTCAACATGTCCGCTTACAAAATCAGCATGAAAATGTGTTTCGAAAATGTATTTCAATTTTAAATTGTCTTTTTGTAAACGCTCCATGTAGGGAGCCGTTTCCCGTAACGGATCAATAATAGCGGCTTCGCCATTTGAAGTGATGTAATATGCACCTTGTGCCAAACATCCTGTATAAATTTGTTCTATTGTCATTTCTTAAATTTTTTAATTGATACTGCAAAGTTGAAAAAAATAATTTTGCTGTTTGGTGATAATTGTTACAATTTGATAAAGCTGCTGTTATTTAAAAATAGTTTCCCTTAGTATAATATAAATTCCCATCACCAATACCGCCCAACCAAAGGCAGGCTTAAGTTTAGCACCATCAATATTTTTCGATAACCGTATGCCGATAAATATGCCTGCAATAGCAAAAGCCGAAATGGTTAATAAAAAAGACCAATGAATATTTATATGCCCGATTGAGCTAACAAAACCCAGTAAAGAATTGGCCGAAATAATTAACAGAGAGGTTCCGATAGCTTCTTTCATTTTAATTCGTAACATAAACACCAGGGCAGGAATAATCATAAACCCGCCGCCTGCACCTACAAGCGCCGTAATTGCGCCTACTGCAAAACCCTGTAACATGATTACCGGAAAATTTAAAGCTTTTCCATTTCCATCTAGATCCTCATCATGTTCTTTATGAATCATATTATAAGAAGCTGCTACCATTAATATTGCAAATAGCAACATCAGTAAAATATGTTTTGAAACAATATAGGTTCCAATCCTAAACACTTCATCAGGAATAGCCGGCACAATAAAAACCCTTGTAAGAAATACCCCAATGATAGAGGGTATACCAAAAACATAGGCTGTTTTCAAGTTAACCAATCCGTTTTTTAAATATTTAACAGTACCTACCGAACTGGTAATACCAACAACAAATAAGGAATAAACTGTTGCTGCGGTTGCATCCATTCCAAATAAATATACCAGCACCGGCACCGTTAGTATGCTGCCACCACCGCCAATAAGGCCCAGTGAAACACCGATAAGAATGGAGAAAAAGTATCCGAAATATTCCATTTGTTTTATTTAATTGAAGCACAAAAGTATTGTAATACAATTGCCGGCTTGGTTACAATTGTTACAATTAAGTAAACCTGTTTCTACCATGTATTGTCATATTATTTTCTCTCATTTGTTTCATCATTAACTCCAACTACAACTTTATGCTACTGATTGCTACAGCTTTTTAAAAAGAAAGATATGATGCAACATACTACAGCCTAAATATAGTATTTCAAAATTTCCCGATTTCAAAAAAGTCCGGCTATAGTTGTTCCTATACCAGTTCGTATCTTTGCGGCATGAGTAAGAAAGGAAAAGTATTAATGGCCATGAGTGGCGGTATCGACAGTACCGTTGCGGCTTTAATGCTTCACAAGGAGGGATATGAAGTAGTGGGCATTACTATGAAAACCTGGGATTACGCAAGTAGTGGAGGAACTACCGGTAAAAAAGAAACCGGCTGCTGCAACCTGGATAGTTTTAACGATGCCCGTCAGGCAGCCGTACAGCACGGCTTTCCGCATTTTATTTTAGATATCCGGGATGAGTTTGGCGATTTTGTAATTGATAATTTTATTGAAGAATATATTGCAGGCCGTACACCCAATCCCTGTGTAATGTGCAATACGCATATTAAATGGCGGGCTTTATTAAAAAGGGCCGATGCACTGGGTTGCGATTTTATTGCCACCGGCCATTATGCCCAAATTCATCAACATAGCAATGGCAGGTATTTTATCCGCAAAGGAATTGATGAAACAAAAGACCAGAGCTATGTGCTTTGGGGATTGCAACAAGATTTGTTAAGCCGCACTTTATTGCCATTAGGCACTTATCGTAAATCGGCCATCCGCCAAATGGCGCATGATTTTGGTTATCCGGAACTGGCTAAAAAAAGCGAGAGTTACGAAATATGTTTTGTGCCCGATAATGATTACCGTGGCTTTTTAAAAAGGAATGTTGATGGGCTGGAAGAAAAAGTAAACGGTGGAAATTTTACAGATAAAACCGGCAAAATTTTAGGCAAGCATAAAGGTTATCCTTTTTATACAGTTGGCCAACGCAAAGGATTGGATATTGCATTGGGCAAACCTGCATTTGTAACCCAGATTGACCCCGACAGCAATACTGTTGTATTGGGTGATGAAGCAGATTTAATGGGAAGCGAAATGACTGTTGGTAAAATTAACTGGATAAAATATGACGGGCTTACCGAGGGAATGGAAGTAGTTACAAAAATCCGTTATAAAGATAAAGGCGCATTAAGCAACCTGTATTCATACGAAAACGGTATAAAAGTTCGTTTTTATGAAAATGTAAAAGGAATTGCCCCCGGACAAAGCGCTGTTTTTTATGAAGGCGACGATGTGATTGGCGGTGGAATTATTCAACGCAATGAGCAGCCTTTTATATAAATTGAGCGTCATTACTTTTAATCATCCAAAATTTATGATAAAGAAATTATTAGTTGCCAGCATTGTAGCAGTTGTTATTTTTAGTGCTTGTAAAAAAGAAACCGAAACATTTAAAACTGCGGCCATAAACGAATATGCTCCTTTAACTGTTGGTAAATTCATTACTTATAAATTAGATTCATTCCGGTATCTCCCTTTTTCCATTCAAAGCATTACCATTACTTACGAAGTAAAATTTTTGGTGGATGCTGCAATTACGGATAACCTGGGCAGGCCTGCTTTTAGAATCATCCGGTACATACGTTCCAGCCCTACAGCAGCATGGGTACCTGATAATACTTTTACTGCTATCAACGATGAAAACTCATTTGAATTTGTTGAAAATAATCTTCGGTTTATAAGGTTGAGAATGCCCATTATTTCAAATTTTATATGGAAAGGAAATTCTTTTATCAATACCAGTTCTCAATATTCCGATCTTAGATATTTAGAAGATTGGGACTATGCTTATGACAGTATTAATGCTCCATTAAAATTGGGTGCCATCAATTTAGACAGCACCCTTAAAGTGGCTCAAAGAGACGAGATTATCGGCAACCCCAGCGACCCCAACTCTTACAGCGAAAAAAACTTTAGTATTGAATATTATGCAAAAGGGATCGGCTTGGTATATAAACGTTTTTTACACTCCGAATATCAACCACCAACTGGCAGCAGGGATGGGTATTACTCTGATGCAACAAAAGGATTTATACTTACAATGACCGGGCATAACTAATTGGCAACATCCTGCCCCGATTTTCTTCTTACATTTGATATTGATTATTCAGTCAATTATTTTTTTGTATGAAGAAAAACCTATTCATTTTTTTAATATTGTTTTTTTGTGGTTACAGTAAATCCGATGCACAGTATACCCGTTATATCATCAAACTAAAAAACAAAACAGGCACCCCATTTACCATTGCAAATCCGTCGCAATTTTTATCACAACGAGCCATTAACCGCCGCACAAAATATGGCATCAGCATCAGCGAATCTGATTTACCAATTAACCCTGCCTATATTGATAGCATACGCATTGCTGGAAATGTAACCATCTTAAATGTTAGCAAATGGTTTAACCAGGTTTGCATCAAAACATCGGATGCCGCTGCATTAACCAGAATAAATGCAATGCCTTTTGTAAATTCATCCAGCGCAATTGGAGCAAGACCTGCAGGGCAAATGATACCGGTAAATAAAAATCTGGACCCCTATAATTTTCCTATCATTACACCTGTTCAACAAAGGCCATTAACTCCAGCCGATGTTTTTAATTATGGTTTAGCATACAATCAAGTGCATTTACACAATGCAGAATTTTTACATAACCTAGGCTTTAAAGGTGAGGGAATGCAACTGGCAATTATGGATGCCGGATTTTTAAATTACAGTACGCACTCAACTTTTGACAGTATCCGGAACAACAACCAGATTTTGGGAACCTGGGATTTTGTAGCCAATAAAGCCAGTGTAAATGAAGAACATTATCATGGTATGCAATGCCTCAGTACGATTGCTGCAAATATGCCAGGATCCTTTGTAGGA
>JANPAP010000432.1:0-11015 GCA_031429975.1 Chitinophagaceae bacterium | reverse complement strand
CGTTTGATTATTTTAAATGTCATTAATCATACTTAATAATTTCTTTATTTTCTAAACCAGTAAGCATGCCATCCATTCTATTTGAAATTAACAACGGTGTTGCCTCCATTACCTTAAACAGGCCAGATAAATTTAATTCATTTAACAGGGAGATGGCGTTACTGCTGCAACAAATATTGGATGAATGTGCTACTAATATCAGCATTCGGTCCATCTATTTAACGGGAGCAGGTAAAGCTTTTTGTGCTGGTCAGGATATTAGTGAACTTACCGGAGATGACGCCATTGAAATGGCCCGGATATTAGCCGAGCATTACAACCCGATTGTACAAAAAATAAGGGAAATTACCATCCCGGTAGTTTGCGCCGTTAATGGTGTTGCGGCAGGTGCAGGAGCTAATATTGCCTTGTGTTGTGATATTGTGTTGGCTGCTGAAGGTGCCTCCTTTATACAGGCATTCAGTAAAATCGGATTAATTCCCGATAGTGGTGGTACCTATACTTTACCAAGGCTGATTGGCTGGCAAAAAGCAAGCGCCTTAATGCTAACAGGCGATAAAATATCTGCCACACAAGCCGAACAAATGGGAATGATTTATAAAACTTTTAGCAACGATTTATTTGAAGTGGGGAGTAAAAAAATTGCAGAAAATATTTCGCAAATGCCTACACAGGGCTTGGCTTATACAAAGCAGGCACTCAATACATCTTTTACAAATAATTGGGCGGAGCAATTAAATTTGGAAGATGTATTGCAACAAAAAGCTGCAGCCACAACCGACTATAGTGAAGGCATCAATTCTTTTTTAGAAAAAAGAAGCCCTTTGTTTAAGGGAGAATAAAAATATTCAATTTTAAATTTTCAATTAATATGAGCAACGAAAAAGATATTCTTGCCGGTAAGGTTGTAGATAAAATGATGAGGGACGATTTATTCAGTCAATGGTTGGGAATAGAAGTGTTGGAGATAAAAGAGGGTTACAGCAAAATAAAAATGACGGTTAGAAAAGAGATGATTAACGGCTTTGGAATTGTACATGGCGGTATTGCGTTTTCGCTGGCTGATAGTGCTTTTGCATTTGCATGTAATAACCGGAATGTTTTATCGGTAGCGTTGGATACTTCAATTAATTTTTTAAAGCCAGTGCAAGTAAACGATGAGTTAATTGCTGAAGCAACTGAATTGCACAATGGTAAAACAACAGGTTTATATCAAATCAAAATTATCAATCAAAACAACCATGTGGTAGCCATTTTTAAAGGCACTTGTTTCAGGACGAATAAAAAATTGATTGAGGATTAATTGTTTTTATCTGGCATCAAAATCAATCTTCACAGTTTCTGTTACCGGATGCGATTGGCAAGTAAGTATATACCCCATGGCAAGTTCTTCATGTTCCAATCCCCAATTTACATCCATGGTAACTTCGCCTTCAATAAGTTTAGCTTTGCAGGTACAGCATACACCTCCTTTGCAGGCAAAAGGCAGGTCAGCGCCATGTTTCAAGGCTTCGTCAAGAATGCTTCCGCTTTCAAAACCCATATCAAAGTCAACCATTCGGCCATCTAATTTTATGGATATTTTACTTTTTATTTTAGGAGATTTTGGAATACTTTCAATAACAGCTTTTTCCTTTTTAAAACCGGGAGTAGTGAATAATTCAAAATGAATTTTCTTTTTATCAATGTCAATATTTTCTAAAAAATCTTTTACACAAAAAATCATTTCTTCGGGTCCACAAACAAAAAACTCATCCTGTATTTTATAGTTTACTAAACTGTTTAATGCCTGTAACTTTTTATCATCAATCCTGCCAAATAAAATATCAGCATCAGTTTTTTCACGGCTTAATATATTGATGAAATTAAAACGTTGCAGGTATTTATTTTTAAGCGCTTCAAGTTGTTCAAAAAAAATAATGGATGCCTTGTTTCGATTACTATATACCAGTGTAAAATTGCTTTGCGGTTCGGTATACAAGCTGGTTTTAATAATTGAAATTATGGGAGTGATGCCACTGCCAGCAGCAAAAGCGGTATAGTTTTTTTTATTGTTGATATCTAATGTTGTATTGAATTTACCGGTAGGCGGTAAAACATCAATACTATCCCCAGCTTTTAAAAAATCATTTGCATAAGAACTGAATTTTCCACCAGTAACTTTCTTTACTGCAACAGTAAGTTCGTTTTCAAAATCAGCTGAGCATATGGAATAAGAACGTCTTAATTCTTCGCCGTCAATTGTTTTTTTTAGGGTGATGTTTTGACCATGCGTAAATGCGAAATCTTGTTTTAAATTTTCTGGAATTGTAAAACTGATTGATACGCAATCGGCAGTTTGTTTTTGAATTTCTTTAATTGAAAGCGGGTGAAAATGTATTGCCATATTTTTATTTTACGATACCATTTAATAATTGTTGTACCATATCGTTTTCCAATTCCTGAAGTGAAACATTTTTTTTATTCCGCTGCCAAAATTCAAGCCCACGGACTGCAGAGAGTATGGTAAGCACCGCAACATAAGGGTTAACAGGTTTGATCTCTTTTTTCTCAATACCCTGTTCAATAAAACCCATCAAAGTTTTTTCATAATTGCGGCGGATGTTTAAAAATTCGGATAAAAATGGCTCCTTTAGATGCTTCCATTCATGATTAGCAACAAAAACTTCATCAAAATTTTCAGCCATTATTTCAATATGAAACCGAATAACAGATTCAATTTTTTCAGCCATACTTAATTCATTCGTTTTGATTTTCTCTACTTGGTCAATAAATCGGTTGCCAATTTTAAAGCATATTTCCTGCAACAATTCGCTTTTAGACCCAATATGATTGTACAGGCTAGGTGCTTCAACACCCACCAAGTCTGCTAATTCTCTCATGGAAGATGCAGTATAACTATTTGATTTAAAAAGTTGTGCTGCTTTTTGAATAATTACATCTTTTTTGGTATTGTTATTTTCGGTTTGAATTTTTGCCATTTAATAATGAATGCTTTGTACAAAACTAACGGATATTAGTTTTTTAAAAATAGATTAGTGGAGTTATTTTAATTTTTGGTATCGTTGATTTGATGTTGTTAATTAAATTTTAAACTAATTCAGGTATGGATAAAAAAATCTATACTTATCCAATAATTATATTACTTTTACTGCCTGCTTAAGAATTACAGCGAACTTCCATTATTTTTTGAAAGCCCTACATTATCCAATTTTACTAGTTTTTATAAATAAATAAACAGGTTAGCCTATAAAATATATTTTAAATTTTTCTTGTGGTTTCAGAGGTAAGCAAGGCCGGGGATTTTTATCCTTGGCCATTTTTTTAATAGAATTCTGAAAAGCAAGAAGGCGTTTATTCAATTGATCTGTTCAAAAAATCTATCATCGGTTTCATTTCATTAAAAATTGCGGCTACTTTTTTTATTGCTGTTTTGTCTGTTAAATCTGAATTGGATAATGGGCATGTTACAATAAAGCTTTTCATTTTTAAAAATTCTATTGCTGCATTCTCATGATCATATCCTTTTGGTGGCCGTACCAAATATTCAATTCCATCAACTCCTTTTGGAAAATATTTTTTAAAATTTTTGTGATGGATGATTTTTTTCCATTCCTCAAAATTATAATCTATCTCTTGCCTTATTTTTAAAAGATCGGAACCTGAAGGCATGTAAAAGCCGCCAGCAGCCATGCTTTTGCCAGGTTCACAGTGGATGTAATATCCTGCAACATTTATTTTTTTTCCAGCCTTACTAATCGATGCACCCATGTTCGATTTGTAAGGAGTTTTGTCTTTGCTGAAACGGATGTCACGATTAATTCTGAAAAGACAATCCTTTGGAGAAAGCTTTCCGATAGGCTCATCAAATTTTGAAATGGCAATAATTAGTTGTTGTACAAAGCCGGAAAAATCAGTTTTTATTATTTCGTAGGTTTTACGGTTTGCATCAAACCAGGCTTTGTTATTATTAATTTTTAATTCCTTTAAAAATTTAAAAATGGTTGATTGTAACATGATTTTAATTTTATCATTCATTGATGAAATAAAAAAGGAACCATCACTGATTCCTGAAATATTTTATAAACAATTTACATCAGTTTATTTTACATGACTCCAGTTTTCGCCACTTTTAATCCGGTATAAAGTCATTTCACTTACCTTATATTTTTCGGCCATTTGCTTGTAAGTTAATTTACGTTTAGGATTTTGAATGGCATCTTTAATGCTTTTAACCTTAGTGGCATTAAGTTTTAAACCAACTGTTTTATTTGCCTGAATTTTTTTGTAAGCAATTTTTTGTGGACTTTTTTGTTGATGATCGCTCATTTCCTGCAGCGTAGCCCATTGCAGATTTGTAAAACGGTTGTCTTCTTTTTTATGGTTGATATGAATTACAAATTTATATTTTGGCGATTTCCTTTTGCAAAACAGTCTTGCAATTTCCCTGTGTAAATAAATAGTGCCATTCCCATTTTCTAAATGAAGGTTTAAAGTTCTGTAACCGGAAGTAAGCGACCCATTTAGTATTTTACCATCTTCATCTAATGTAGTAGTATAACTTGCTGCCCTCCCTGAAGATGAAATTGAATATTTTCTACGAATACTTTTATGGCCACTAATTTTTAAAGGTTTCCATGTTTCACCTGCAATTTTCTTAATCATAAATGGATGATTTTTTAATGGGAATAAAAGAAAAAAATATTTTACTTGTTGCTAACAAATCTTCAAAATGTACGGGGTATAAATATAAAAGATATTTTTTCTATGTGGGTAACAATTTTATAAAATCATCTTCACTGATAATTTTAATGGATTGTATTTTTTTTGCTTTTTCCAATTTACTGCCGGCATCTTCGCCAACAACAAGATAGTTTAATTTACTGCTAACACTGCCTAATATTTTACCGCCACTTTTTTCCACCAATGCTTCTGCATCACTTCTTTTTAACATGCTTAAACTGCCGGTAAATAAAAACGACTGACCCGAAAGTTGTTGGTTATCTCCAGCCTGTTTTTTTTGATTGACCAATGAGATGCCCAGATGCTCCAATTTTTCAAGCATTTCAATATTGTCTATGTCCTTAAAAAAAAGACAAATGCTTCCTGCTACTTTTATTCCAACATCATCCAGCTGCTGTAATTTTTCTTCATCATAGTTTTTAAAATCCAACACATGATCAACTGCATTTGCTAAAGTTTTTGCGGTTGTTTCACCAACATACCTGATGCCCAATCCATAAATAAGGCGGTGCAGTGGTTGGGTTTTTGATGCTGCAATTGCAGCCTTTAAATTATCAACCGATTTTTTACCAAAGCCTTCCTGCTGGCCAATTATATCAAAGTTTAACAGATAAATATCGGGTATGTTTTTAAGTAAACCCTGGTTATAAAACTTTCTCACATTGGCATCTCCAAAGCTTTTAATATCCATTGCATCTTTACTTACAAAATGTATGATACGCTCTACTACCTGCGCTTTACAGTTGATATTTATACAGCGCCAAACGGCTTCATCCTCGGGTTTGAATAATAGGTGGTTACAAACCGGGCAAGTGGTTGGAAAAATAATAGGGGCTTCATCACCACTTCTTAATTCGGCAAAAGATTTTACAATTTGCGGTATCACATCACCGCTTCTTTCAATCAATATTTTATCACCCAGCATCAAGTTTTTTTCTTTGATGTAATCTTCATTATGAATAGAGATACTGCTAACAGTTACGCCGCCAACCAACACCGGTGCTATTTTTGCAACAGGCGTTACAGCTCCGGTACGGCCAACCTGAAACTCTACTGATAATAATTTACTGCTTGCCTGCCTTGCCTTAAATTTATAAGCAATTGCCCATCTTGGATGATGGCTGGTCATGCCTAATTTTTCTTGTAATAATAAATCGTTTACTTTAATAACCATGCCATCTATTTCGTAAGGCAACTCGTCTCTTTTTAATTCAAATTCTTTGATGTATTCAGTTACAGCTGCAATACCACTTACCACTTTCATTTCATTTTTTGGGCTTCTAAAACCAAGCTGCCAAAGCATTTCAAGCATTGCTGCATGCGTTTTTGGAAACTTGGTTTCTAAATCCGGAGTTAAATTATTGGTTGATAAATAACTTACATGGTATAAAAAAACTTCGAGGTTTCTTCGGCCAACTTCGGCAGTATCTTTTATTCTTAAAGAACCGGCAGCAGAATTTCTTGGATTGGCAAATGGGGGCAATCCTTCTTCCATTAATTTATCGTTAAAGGCTTTAAAGTTTTTTTTATTGATGAGTACTTCGCCTCTTATTTCAATTTGATCAATCCCATAATTATTGAACTTTGCTGATAAAGGAAGCGATTTTATCTGGCGGCTGTTGATTGTAATATCATCGCCGGTAACGCCATCGCCTCTTGTAGCGGCCCGGGTAAATAAATTGTTTTCAAAAATTACGGAAATGCTGGCCCCGTCAAACTTTGGCTCCACACAATATTCCACTTCTGTTAACCCGGAAAGTTCCTTTGCTTTGCGATCCCAATCCAATAAATCATCTGCATTATAAGAGTTCTCTAAAGAAAGCATTGGAACAAGATGATTAACTTTTAAAAACTCATTGGTTAATCCAGCGCCAACTCTTTGTGTGGGAGAATCAACTGTTATTAATGCTGAATTTTCTTTCTCTATTTTTTCCAACTGCTTGTATAAAATATCATATTCGGTATCAGCAATCAATGGATCGTTTTGAACATAATACCGGTACTCATGAAAGCGCAGCAAGTCTTTTAATTCATCAATATTGTTTGCAGTATTGCCGGTTGACTTCAAAGTAGAAATCCAATCAGCAGTAATTTTTTGCAGTCTGATAGTTTGTTCCTGGTTGTACATATTTTTTTCGTGGCCCAAAGTTAAAAATTCTGAAAGCAGCAATTGTAGTATTTTCGAAAAAACAATTTTATGCGTTTTATTTGCTATCTGCTATTGATTAGTTTTTGCTCTTGTAAATTCAGGCAAAAGGTAAGTATGGTTATTCATCATGCAAAAATTTATACTGCCGACAAAAATTTTTCTGTGCAAGAAGCCATGGCTATCAGTAACGGAAAAATTGTTGCAATTGGTAGCAATGATGACATTTTAAAAATGTACGATGCCGATGAAATACAGGATGCTAAAGGGAAATTCATCTATCCGGGTTTTATTGATGCCCATTGTCATTTTACAGGATACGCTACTGATTTATGGAAATGCGATGTAACCGGCACAAAATCTTTTGAAGAAATTATAGAAAAAATTACTGCATATTCAAAAACGGTTAGCACCTCTTGGGTGTATGGCAGAGGTTGGGATCAAAACGATTGGGAACAAAAAAAATTTCCAACAAAAGAAAAACTCGATTCCTTATTTCCCGACAGACCGGTATTTATAAAAAGGATTGACGGGCATGCAGCATTGGTAAATCAAACTGCATTAAATATAGCAGGTATCAATGTTGCCAGTAAAGTTGATGGAGGTAGTTTCGAAATTGTTGATGGCAAACTCACCGGTATTTTAGTTGATAATGCAATGGATATTGTTGAAAATAAAATTCCATTAATTGATGACGAAGCCGCAAAAAAATTTTACTTGCAGGCTGAGCAAATCTGTTTTAAATATGGCTTAACCACCGTACAGGATTGTGGCATCAGTGAGCATACAATTGAGTTGGTAGATGCACAACAAAAAGCTGGAAAATTAAAAATAAAAATTGTTGCATTGCTGAGCGACAGTGCACAATATTATAACAGATGGATTGAGAAAGGGCCTTATAAAACCGAACGTTTAAATGTAACCGGTTTTAAATTATATGCAGATGGGGCGCTTGGTTCAAGAGGAGCTAGTTTATTAAATAATTATAGCGACAAGGCCGGTTGGAGCGGTTTTTTATTAAGTAACAAAGATCATTTTAAAAAAATTGCAGCCCTGTTAGCAAACACAAAATTTCAAATGTGTACCCATGCAATTGGTGATAGCGGTAACCGCACAATTTTAAATATTTACGCTGCAGTTTTAAAACCCAACAATGATAAACGGTGGCGGATTGAGCATGCACAGGTTGTTAATGAAAATGATTTTTCGTTGTTTGGAATGTTTAGAATTGTACCCAGTGTACAACCAACCCATGCTACAAGTGATATGCGTTGGGCAGGTGAAAGATTGGGCCCAGATAGAATTAAATCGGCTTATGCTTATAAAAAATTACTGGATGAAAATGGATGGATGCCATTGGGTACCGATTTTCCGGTTGAAGATATCAATCCTTTTAAAACATTTTATGCGGCTGTTGAAAGGAAAGATAATTTGGGATTCCCGGCTGCTGGTTTTCAAATGGAAAATGCATTAAGCAGAAAGGAGGCGCTTTTGGGAATGACAATATGGGCAGCAAAAGCGGCATTTGAAGAAAATGAAAAAGGGAGTTTGGAACCAGGCAAAGCAGCCGACTTTATTATACTTGATAAAGACCTGATGAATTGTGCACCCAACGAAATTTTACAAACCATTGTTATTAGTACAATTGTAAATGGAGAACGGGTTTTTAATAAATAAGTAAGCCAGTTTTTTTGTCAGGTGCCGAAACGTGTGTATTTTACACATTAAATTATTGCCAAATGAAGAAAGGTTTACTGTTTGTTAGTGTATTATTTTTATGTAATGCAATAACTGCCCAATTACTTACCTGGGCACCACAATTTCCAAACGACAATTCTACTATTGTAATTACAATGGATGCTACTAGCGGTAACCAGGGGTTAACAGGTTTTGCAGGGCCGGTTTACATGCATTTGGGCGTAATTACAAATCTAAGTGCAACATCCACCAGTTGGCGGTATGTGCCTACCACATGGGCTTCCACAACAGCACCTACAGCAACTTCATTAGGAAATAATAAATGGTCGTTTACAATTACCAATCCAAGAGTGTATTTTAATTCGGCTGCTGGTGGTGTACCTTCTGGCGAAACCATTTTAAAAATAGCCATCCTATTCAGGGATGCCGCAGGAACGAAGGTTCAAAAAAATGCGGATGGCACCGATATGTATATTCCAATTTATGCAACCGGATCAAACAATATTCAATTTACAAACCCTTTAATATTACCAACCTTTAATATTGGCAATACTGCAGTTAATGTAAGCGTTGGGCAATCGGTACCGGTTACAGCCTTGGCTTCTACTGCTGCAGGAACTTTAAAATTATATCTGAATGGCAGTTTGATTGTTGGACCACTAACAGGTACCAATACCATTTCTGGAAACCCAACAATTACTACTACCGGAAACCAACTTATTATTTCAGAATTAAACATTGCAGGTAATAGTGTTTATGATACCATACAATTTTATGTGGCACCAATTAATACCATTTTACCATTGCCATCAGGTGTTCAGGAAGGAATTAATTATGGTGCCGGATGCGATTCGGTAACACTGGTTTTATATGCGCCTAATAAACAAAATGCAATTGTATTGGGCGATTTTGCAGGTAATAACTGGGTGGCACAAACGCAATTTCAAATGAACAAAACACCTGATGGAAACTATTACTGGCTTACCTTACGTGGACTTACGCCGGGGCTGGAATATGCTTATCAGTATTTTGTTGATAATGCTATTTACATTGCCGATCCCTATTCAGAAGTTGTACTGGATCCCTGGAACGATCAATATATTCCAGCAGCCACTTATCCAAATTTAAAGCCGTATCCTACAAACGCCAATGTTTCTGCCGGCAGAAATGGCTATGTATCTATTTTACAAACTTGTACCCAATCCTACACTTGGAAAAACAACAGTTTTATAAAACCCGATAAACGGAACCTGGTAACTTATGAATTATTGATTCGTGATTTTGGCGATGCCCGAAATTATCAAATGCTGATTGATACCTTAAGTTATTTTAAGCGCCTTGGAATTAATTCGATTGAGTTGATGCCGGTAAATGAATTTAGCGGTAACGAAAGCTGGGGCTATAACCCAACATTCTTTTTGGCATTGGATAAGGCTTACGGCACCAAAAATAAATTTAAAGAATTTATTGACTCCTGTCATCAAAATGGCATCGCTGTTATTTTAGATGTTGTGTACAATCATCTGGATGCATTTAATGCACCCCAAGGAAGATTGTATTGGGATGCTGTAAATGGACGGCCTGCAGCAAATAATCCCTGGTTAAATACAGTAGCACCCCATCCCTATGGAGTATTTGAAGATTTCAATCATACTACTGCTGCAACACAATATTTAGTAAAAAGGGCATTGGAATACTGGATAAAAGAATACAAAGTTGATGGCTATCGTTTTGATTTGCCAAAAGGGTTTACACAGAAACAAACCAACAGCACAACTGTTGAGGATTTTGATGGCAGCAGGGTTTCAAACCTGTATCGTTATTATGATTATATCGTTCCCTTATATCCTGAAACCTATATCATATTGGAATTTTTGGGCCAACAGCGCATGGAAGAGCAGTTTTATGCAGGTCACGGATTTTTATTATGGAGTAACAGTAATTCAACCTATAACCAGGCTACTTTGGGTTTTGGAACGGGTTCCGATTTTTCGAAAGTGATGTACAACAGTAGTCAAACTGCTTTTAGTATTCCATCGGCAATGGGATATATGGAAAGCCATGATGAAGAAAGATTGATGTATAAAAACCTATTGTATGGTAATAGTTCTGGAGGATATAATGTTAAAACATTGGCAACTGCATTGGACCGCCAGGCAGCAGCAGCAGCAGTGTTTTTTACAACACCCGGCCCTAAATTTTTTTGGCAGTTTGGCGAAAGGGGATACGACTTATCAATTGCATACGGCGGTTCCAATGTGTCGAATAAACCTCCTCGTTGGGAATACATGAGCGATCCAGCAAGAGTACAATTATATAATGCCTACGCTCGACTGATTAACCTGCGTACTGCAAATACCGATGTATTTAACAGCGGTAATTTTGATTTTGATTTTTATGATAACAACGGATTGTTTAAGCGCCTGAG
>JANPAP010000431.1:0-5834 GCA_031429975.1 Chitinophagaceae bacterium | reverse complement strand
GTGTTTCTAAATCGAGTCTGGGTATTTATCCAAATCCAGTTACCGATGGGGTAATAAAATTAAGGTTTGAAAATATGGAAAAAGGCAACTACACTGTACAATTAATCAATCAACTTGGACAAAATTTATTATCCAGTTCAGTAAATTACGAAGGTGGAAATTTTACAAAAGAATTTAAAATTGAAAAATCAGTTTTAAATGGATGCTGTACATTAAAAATAATTAAACCCAACAATGAAATTGTTAGGCAAAAAATAATTTTAAATTAATCGGTTAACCCAAATTACTCAAACTAAATTTAAAGCACCTGATAAGGTGCTTTTTTTGTATGCCTTTTAATTTAGATGTAGATTTTTGACGAACTTTTGTTAATAACTATTTTCTATAAAAAATAATTTTTTGTACAATAAATAAATAAACCCTTCGTTCCAATACCAAGCTAATATCCTACTACTATGAAAAATTTTACCCAACCCGGCTATTTATTAAAGCCACCAGGAGATCCTGTTTTATTGTCAAAGACTATTTCAACATATTTTTTTAAACGAAAAATTCGAATGCTGACTTTTATTTTATTTATAAAAGTCAGCATTTTTTCTTTACCGGTACTTGCACAAGCCGTTTTGGTTAATTACGATTTTGGTTCTGCAAATACAGGTTGCATCAGCAACCCTTACCGGGCAACTGGAATTACAAGTGTGTTAACTACTTCGCTTTCTTGCATTGGCGATTTGGCAGGAGTTGCTGTATCAACACCAACTTCGTTTGTAACCAATGCCGGCGCTGGTAATTGTATTGCCATGAAAAGCCCTATTGGCGGTGGTTTTGACAACGATTATTTTCAATTTAAACTGGGCGGATCCAATTTAGTAAATTATGGAGCCTTTAAGGTTTTTTATAATTACAAGGTTGATAATTCAATAACTACTTTAAATTTTCAATACAGTACTGATGGAATAAGTTGGACAACATTTTCAACCATTACAACCACGGCTGGCAGTTGGATTTCAAGAACAGAAGATTTAAGTAATGTATCAGCAATAAACCTAAAGGCGAATATTTATTTCAGGATTCAAATACCAAATGTTGGGGGTGCAAAAAAGGATGCATACATCGATAATTTTCAGGTTAATTATGGATGTGCCACGCTGCAACAGGTAAGTATTCCTGCATCGATAATTCAGTGCGATGGCTCAAGTGTAAGCATGATGGCAACTGTAACCGGCGGCAATGGACCATTAACGTATCAATGGAAAAAAAATAACAACTCTATAAATGGAGCAACAAATTCCAGTTATACTATTCCTGCAATTGCATTGTCTGATTCTGGAAATTACTCAGTAGTTGCATCAAATTTATGCAGCAGTGTTTCCTCATTAAATTTAAAACTTTCAGTTAATCCTTTGCCTGTAATTTCTTTATCGGCAGCAGCAGTTTGTTTTAGTAATAGCAATCAAAATTTGGGGTTAAATTTTACTGCAAACGGTAACCCAAATTTGTATTCAATAAATTGGAATGCTGCGGCTTTATCGGCAGGGTTTGTAAATATAAATAATGCAAACTTGCCCTTGGGTACAATTAATATTTCGGTAGCTGCCAATACTTTGCCAGCCACTTATTCAGGCGCAATTACTGTTTCAAATTTTAATAATTGTAACAGTATTTCAAATAACTTTAGTGTAACAGTTAACCCAATTATTACCGGAAATACTGTTAATGAAAATCAAACTATTTGTTCGGGTTCTATTCCTGCAATAATAACAGGAAATAATTTATCAGGTGGAAATTTATCATACACTTATTTATGGCAAAGTAGCTCCAGCAGTGCTGTTGATGGATTTGCAACTGCTGCAGGAATTTATAATGCTGCAAATTATTCTCCAGCTAACCTGTCTCAAAAAACATGGTTTAGAAGAACAGTACAATCGGGGGGCTGTGCAGATATTGCATCAGCAATAAAGATTGATATGTATCCGGCAAATCAATGGGTAGGAGGTGCTACTGGTTCCTGGAACGTGCCCTCAAATTGGTGTGGCGGAGTTCCAACTGCTGCAGCAAATATTAGCATTCCTGCAAACACAATAATTTATATTGAATCGGGAAATGCCTTTGCCAATTCAATCACAATTGCTACTGGCAGTAGTTTAGAAATGAGAGGCGCTTCAAATCTTTCTATTTCGGTGGGAGGAAGTTTAATTAATAATGGAAATTTTAATGCTACCGACTGTTCAGGTAAAATAATTTTTCTGGGCAATACTGTAATTGTAGGCACTACATCATTTAAAAATATAGATGCTTTTGGTACGATTGATTTTGGTTTATATAGTACCATTACCGGGGCATTTACATTGCAACCCGGTGCTGTAGTGGTTGCCAATGCAGCCGTGTACAGTTACCCATCATCAACTTTAATTTATAATAATGGAGGTACATTAGTAAGGGGGCTTGAATGGACTAACAATGCAGTTGGTTATCCTTCAAATGTGATTATACAAAACAATACCATTATTAATTTTTCTGTAACAGGCGATGGTTATGTTTATAATGATTTAATCATTGAGAATGGCGCTGCATTACGAATGGATTATGCAGCCATTGCAGCAAAATTATACATTGGTAAAACGGTAATCATTAATGGCACACTTGTATTGGGGAATGAGGTTGGTGGAAATATTTATGTGGGTGGAAACTGGATAAGAAATAATACCGGTGTTTTTATTAATAACGACCGGGAAGTAATTTTTGATGGTCCAGATAATTTTAATGGAAACGGAAATGCAACCTCCAGTATTTTTGCGCCGGCATCCAACATTTTAGATAATGATGGTGCTTATGGTGGAGAAAAATTTGCTTATTTATTGATTAACAAATCAACTGTTGCCGATTCGGTATTGCTCTTATCTAACATAACCATTACCCGGGAAATGGTATTTGAAAAAGGAAATTTTGTTTTAGGTAATTATGATGTTAACCTGGTATCAAACCAAAGCCGTACTGCAGATATTGCACCCATAACACCCACCTCAGATGTAGAAATAAGTTATGATGGCAAGGGTAGATTTATTATACAAAGATTTATCAGTAACCCAACTTCGTTGCGGTCGTGGCGTTTACTTACTGCTCCATTGCAATCCGCATCGGCACCAACCGTAAATGCAGCTTTTCAACAAGGGGTTGTAAATCCTGATAAAAATAATCCGAATGGCAGTGCTGGAATTTATAATCCAATGCCCGGATATGGAACACATATTACCGGCCCCGGTGGAGTCTATAATGAAGCTGCTGGTTTTGATCAAGGCACATCCTCTTCATCTATATTAATTGCTAATCCGGGTGCAAATTCCTGGTCGTCGCCATCT
Organism: Chitinophagaceae bacterium; assembly: GCA_031429975.1. Taxonomy (GTDB): domain Bacteria; phylum Bacteroidota; class Bacteroidia; order Chitinophagales; family Chitinophagaceae; genus Ferruginibacter. The sequence continues at coordinate 2,475 of JANPAP010000431.1, read as the reverse complement.
GCTACTACTGGGTATAAAGTAACCGATAAGCAAGGTTGGATGTTGTTTATAAGGGGAGACCGAAGTTTTGTAATAGGAACCCAATATGTGCCTGCGCAAAACACTACGCTTGCACCAAAAGGTAAAATAAATTGGGGCAATATTTCGGTGCCGGTTGTGGCCGAAAAAATTGTTTTGGGAAATCCTTATCCTTCAGCAATCAGTTTATTGAATGTTGATTTTGCAGGTACACTTGGCCGTAACAGTACTTATTATATGTGGGATCCAAAGGCACAACCCGGCAGGTGGGTAACCTTTACGGGAATGGGAAATTCGTTTGTTCAAACCTCCAGTGTAAGTAATTATACAAACGATGGAACCATCGAATCGGGTCAGGCATTTTTGGTTAATATGATAAACGCAGGCAATGCAATTTTTCAGGAATCGGATAAAAAACCTTTAGCAAGCAGTTTGGTTGGGATATCAAATGGCAACGCTCAGTTACAATCCAATTCAACTTCTTATGCCATGTTGCGTACCGATTTATTTTCAGCCAATCGGGGCGAATATATTTTAGCAGATGGCGTGTTAAATGTTTTTGATGCCGGCTACAGCAACCGTGTTGATGAGGCAGATGCAAAAAAGTTGAACAATATTGATGCAGTGGAAAGCTTGAGCATTTTACGAAATGGCGAAAAGCTGGCCATCGAAAAACGAAAAACAGTTCAAAGCACAGACAGCATATTTTTTGCCATAAATGGATTGCAAAATGGAACTTATCAATTTAGAATTAACGCCAGCAATTTCAACCCGTTAACAGCAGCCTATTTAGAAGATAAATTTAAAGGCAACCAAACTTCAATAAATATTTTGGGGAATACAATTGTTGATTTTGAAATTACTGCAGATCCATTATCAAAGGTTTCTGACAGGTTTAGCCTAGTTTTTAAAACTTTATCCGGTGCAGCTCCTGTAAGATTTTGTAATCAAGATGAATGGATAAAAGATAATGGTATTGCAGTAGAATGGAAAGTTGCCAATGAAATTAATATCGATACTTATGATATTGAAAAATCAACAGATGGCATTCATTTTAAAAAGATAAACAGCATCGCATCGATTGGAAACAGTACAGCAGAAAGAACTTATAAATGGGTAGATGCAGCTGCTGAAAAAGGGAATAATTATTATAGAGTAATCAGTAAAGGAATTGATAAAAAGCAACAGACAAGTAAAGTGGCGATGGTAAATGCAAATAAAATAAATGGAAAAATAATACTATTCCCCAATCCTGTTAATGGTGGAATTATGAGGTTAAAGTTTTTAAATATGCCTGTTGGGAATTATTCTTTGCGATTAATTAATGGGCTTGGTAAAACTGAATCTGTAATTCCATATTATAATACCGGAGCAAATGGGATAAAAGAAATTTTATTAAGTGAGAGCATCTCAAAGGGAATTTATTTGCTGGAAATTAGTAAACCCGAAAATGATAAAACAGAAATCAAGGTTATTGTTAATTAAGAATAAGCTGAATGATACGCATAAAAAAAGCACTTGTAAAAGTGCTTTTTTGTGACCTGGATTGGATTCGAACCAATGACCCTCAGCTTAGAAGGCTGATGCTCTATCCAGCTGAGCTACCAAGTCTTTAATTTTTTGCAAATATAGGGCAATTCTTTATTCAGTAAAATTCAATATGCAATTTTATATTTCGATTTCATTTTTTATAAACTGATATATAAAAAAAAATAATAGCTGAAAATGAATTTTAGAAATAGTATGCTCAAATTTTAACGGCTAACTAAATATCGTTACATTTGAATTTATTTTACAAAAACTAACAACTAACAATTTCACATTTTGAGTGAATTTAACATTAAGCGTATGAGACAAAAATTAACTCTTGTAATTACTTTAGCATTTTTAGCAACAGCGGCGATGGCCCAAAAATCCAAAAAAATCGGTTTCCCAAAAGGACAAATTAAACCTACTTTATTTGGGATAGGATTCAACTTATCCGACTTTAATGCTCCTAAAAACTTTGGAGATAACAGTAACGCTACAACTTTACCTATTGCAGATATGAGTGCTGGTGTATCGGTTTCTTATTGGAAAGGACTTACTCCATTTTTAGATTTTTCTACAAAATTGAATGGTATATTTCACGACTACAGTGCTATCTATTATAAAACTCCCGGTAAAACTGAAATAGGTTTAGAATTGGAACCATCTATCAATTTTCGTCCATTAAAAGATGAGAATGCATGGGCTCCATTTATTTCCGCAGGTGTTGGTTTGGGGTTATATACAAATCATTTAGGAAGCTATATCCCTTTGGGTGCAGGTATTCAGTTTAACGCAAGCAGCACAACTTATTTAATGTTACAGGCTCAATATAAATGGTCTATTACGCCCAATGTAATTGGTAACAATTTGTTTTATTCAATTGGCTTTGCTCAAAACATAAAAGACTAACATAAAAAATTATTTTTT
>JANPAP010000430.1:0-14205 GCA_031429975.1 Chitinophagaceae bacterium | reverse complement strand
AGAGGAAAAGTCAAAAGTCAAAACCAAAAAGTAAAAAATCAAAAACTGATAACTTACAACTGATCACCAATCACCAACAATTCATAACTTAAAACTTAAAACTTAAAACTTAAAACTTAAAACTTAAAACTTAAAACTTATAACTTATAACTCCAAAAAATGCCGATAAATAAAAATCATGAATTTGAAGAACTCGACGGAGTGAAATGTGGCATCGTAGAAAAAAATGTTTTGCCTGAAAGAGTAGCATTCTTAAAAAAATTACTGGAGTATAATAAATTTACGGTGGTAGTAATTCCTTCGCCTCCACCTAAAGTTGCTGCAGCTCCAAAGCCAGCAGAAGGGGAGGAAGCAGTTGCAGAGCCGGTGCCGGTTTTACCTGAAACTTTTACCATGGGCGTAACAGATTATACCTTCAATCCCATCAATGCGATTTTTGGAAGGTTACTTAAAACACCCAACGGACATGTGGTTACATTGGCTTATTGGCAACAACAGGAAACTATAAGCCATGATGAGATTCCCTATTACGAAACGAAAAATTAGCTGATTTTTCCCAACACCAAATTCTTTACTTCACTCAATGCAATCCTTTCCTGCAGCATCGTATCTCTGTAACGAATGGTAACCGTATTATCTTCTTTTGTTTGATGATCGATGGTTACACAAAACGGTGTGCCGATGGCATCCATGCGGCGGTAACGTTTACCAATAGCATCTTTCTCTTCGTAAAAACACATAAAGCTGCTTTTGCAATCATTCAGTAATTCTTTTGCAATTTCGGGCAGTCCATCTTTTTTTAATAAAGGCAGTATGGCAAGTTTTGTTGGTGCAATCATTGCAGGAATTTTCAATACCACACGACTGTCTTCGGTACCATCTTCCTTGGTCCAGCTTTCATTTGTATATGCCAGACTCATGATTGTAAGAAACAGGCGATCCAGTCCTACAGAAGTTTCAACAACGTATGGAATGTAGTTGCCATAAGGCTTTCCATCTTCTTTAAAATCGTTGTCAAAATACTGCATCTTCTTTTTGCTGAAAGTTTGATGCTGTGTTAAATCAAAATCAGTACGGCTGTGAATGCCTTCCAGTTCCTTCCATCCAAACGGAAATTCAAATTCAATATCCAATGCGGCATCTGCATAATGCGCCAGTTTTACATGATTGTGAAAACGCAATTTTTCGGCAGGTATGCCTATGCTTTCATGCCATTTTATTCTTTCTGTTTTCCAATGTTCGTACCACTGCATTTGTGTGCCGGGACGTACAAAAAATTGCATCTCCATTTGTTCAAATTCCCTCATGCGAAAAATAAACTGACGGGCCACAATTTCATTTCTAAATGCCTTGCCGGTTTGAGCAATACCAAATGGAATTTTCATCCTGCCGGTTTTTTGAACATTTAAAAAGTTTACAAAAATACCCTGTGCCGTTTCTGGTCGCAGGTATACTTTATTATCCTCCGGATTGTCGGATGCCACTGCACCAAACTCTGTAGAGAACATCAGGTTAAACTGACGAACATCAGTCCAGTTACAGGTTTTGCTAACTCCACATTTAATTTTATGATCGTCTATTAAATTTCTTAAGCCAGTAAAATCATCGTTGGCCAACAATGTATCCATTGATGCCAACAGCTCTTTTGCCAATTGCTCATTGCCAATTGCAATTTGCTCATCAGCAAATCCTTCAATTAAATGATCCACCCGGTAACGCTTGTTGCTGTCTTTATTATCAATCATCGGATCGCTGAAATTATCAACGTGGCCGCTGGCTTTCCAGGTGCTGGGGTGCATAAAAATGGCAGCATCAATACCCACAATATTGTCTTGCAGTTGCGTCATGCTCTTCCACCAGTAATCACGAATATTTTTTTTGAGTTGTGCACCGTTTTGTCCATAATCATACACGGCAGCAAGTCCGTCATAAATTTCTGAAGACTGAAAAATATAACCGTATTCCTTACAATGTGCTATCAGTTCTGCGAAGATGTTTGTTTCATTTGCCATGGGCGCAAAAGTACGGCAAAACTCAAAACGTTGGAAACTTGATTTATGGTGCCGGCAATTGATCATTGTGCGAACAGGGCTTGGCGTTGTTGGGATATTTGAAATCCGTCCGCCGACAACCGAAGCCCAATATTGTTTTAAAAGCTGAAGATAACAACTTAAGCTAAATTACTAACGTCCTGCCGAAACTGAAGCTGATAGCGAACTTCAGCCGATTGTTTCAACGTCCTGCCCCAATAACGCCAAACCCCTTGTTGGGCGCAGACTTGGCTTTGTCAGCAAGTAATTTGTCTAAGTAGGCACGTTCTTGCTCAAAGGTCATGTCCTTAATTTCGCTACTGATTTCGTCACGGATTTTCCGTAAGTTTTTAACTACGTTTTGTTCGGTCTTATGTGTTTGTGTTGTCATAATTGATAATTTCTTTTGGTGTTCTTATTTCTATCATGTTGTGTCCTAATTGATAGTTGATACCATTATAACCCCTGATTTTGTCAAGGTTCACAATATGTTTAAAGTTCCAACTTATAAGTATATCTGCTTTGGCAAGTGTCGCCATTGCGATGTGTTGGCAATCAGCACGACTTGTTTGTCCAACCACCTTTGCAGTGATGTATTGGTCAGCAAGTTCACTTGCTTCTTGTGTCAACCTAATGCTTTCTATTTGTTGAGAGGGAAGGCTCGCTAAAAATTCTTTTACATGTTCTGGGGCTCTCATCAATTCGGCTTCTAAAAGGTCAGAAACAATGATAACAAACAGTCCTTTAGTCACGGCTTCAAAGAATGGAATTGTGTCAGCGGAAAATTCTTTATCAAATTGTCCACCTACAACGGATGTGTCTATGTAAACTCTTTTTGCCATTGTTTCAAAGGTAAACAATAAAGAGCTCTTTTGAAGTTAGTGTTGTGTCCAAAAAAGTTTGCGCCCAACAACTGCATTGGCGACGCTCCGTTCAACTTATTATCTTTGTGCAACATTTTCCTTAAACATATACAACCCAATAAAAATGCTGACAGAAGAAAAAATAAAGCAAGTAAGAAAACAATTAAGTGCTGGAATGCCACAGGGCGAAATTAAAAACCAATTGATACAGGAAGGATATTCCGAGGAAGATCTGGAAAAAATATTTACCCCTCACCGTCCCGACATGCGGAGCTGGTACCTTGTTTTTGCAATTATTTTTTTTGTGATTGGATTTTATAACCTGGTTACAGGAAACAGATACTTGTTTTTGGTATTTGCAGCCGCTATGTTTGCAGTTTATTATACTGAAAGGCGAAGGGTTAAAAAAACATCAAACTGATTCAGCAGTTGGTGGTTCGTCCTTTGTATCGATTACTGATTTTTCTTCGGGCTGTTCATCAATTGATTTTATAGATTCCACTTCTATTTCCTGTACCCAAACTGCATAATTGTTAGGATATATTCTGGAACCCGAATGTGCTGCATATACATGCGTAAACACAGCGCCAAAATATAATATCATAGCCGAGTAATATACCCAAAGTAACAAAACAATTACAGAACCTGCTGCACCATAGGAGGATGAAAGCTGGCTATGACCGAGGTAATACCCAATTAAAAATTTGCCCAACATAAAAAAGGTAGCTGTAGTAAATGCGCCTGCTCTTACATGCTTCCATTTAATTTCGGCATCGGGCAAAATTTTAAATATCATACCAAATAAAAGAGAGGTAACCGCAAATGTGAGCAGCACATTAAAGCCATAAATTAATACAAATGTTAATTGGGGGAATGTGTTGCTGAGTTGATTGATCAATGCATCCATTAATCCGTTAATCAGTAAGGATACCAGTAATATAAAGCCGAGGCTTACTACTATTGAAAAGGAAAGTACCCGGTTAAATACCATCTTCAGAAATCCTTTTCCTTTTTTTGGTTTGGCTTTAAGTTTCCATATCTGGTTAATGGAATCCTGTATCTCATTGAATACACTGGTAGCGCCAAATAATAAAGTAATACCTCCCACAATAGTTGCAAACTTACTGTCAACAGAGGTAGCTGCAGCTCGGATCGTTTGCTGAATTTGCAACGCCGCATCAGTGCCAATAAAATCGGAAATCTGGTTATATAATGTCCCTTCAATTGCTGCCCTTCCATAAAAAATATTGCTGATAGAAATAATAATTATCAGCATGGCTGGAAAAGAAAACAGTGTATAAAATGCCAGCGCCGCACTTAATTTAAGCACCTTGTTATCGATAAAATCCGAAAAAGATTTTTTTAGGATTGACCAGGTACCCTGCAATAATATTTTCATTTAATTATTTTAGTTTTTCATTTTGTTGATGCCTGTCACCATCTCTTAAATTCTTCTTTTCAAAATTTTTTTCTAAAGCTTCTGTCAAGTTAATCCCGGTTTGATTGGCCAGGCAAATCAAAACAAATAAAATATCGGCCATTTCATCACCCAGGTCTTTTCCTTTATCCGATTCTTTAAAAGATTGCTCTCCAAATTGGCGAACCATAAGCCTGCTTAGCTCCCCAACTTCTTCCATTAAAATGCCTAGGTTAGTTAGTTCGTTAAAATAGCGGACACCAACAGTTTTTATCCATTGGTCAACATCGGTTTGTGCTTGTTCTATTGTCATGATTACACGAATTAATCTAAAATACAACCCTCTTTGATGAGAAAGATTTTTCACCAAAGTTGGCAATGATGCCTAATTGTAATCCTGATGCCTTACGGTAATTAATAGTTTGAGCTACAAAATTATTGACAATCATATAAGATGCTTTTACTTCTAAAATTATGGAGTTGTGAATTACGAAATCGGCATAATATCGATGCGGCAGTATGATATTTTTATAATTAATTTTGAATTCCTTTTCTCTAATAAAATCAATTTCCCTTGACTTAAACTCATACTCAAGTGCATCTTTGTAAACTATTTCTTTAAAACCCATACCTAGTTCCCTGTGTATTTCCATACATATTCCAATCAATTGATAAGACTCCTCTTTTAAAATTATTTCTGACATAGTGCCTGCATTTTAATTCGTGTAATTCGTGAATAAAATTCGTGTTTATTACGCCAAAATTCGTACAATAAATCTACTCTTTGTTTTTTGTATCAATAATGATAGTTACTGGTCCATCGTTTAACAGCGAAACTTTCATATCGGCACCAAACTCACCAGTAAATATTTTCTTACCTAAATAAATTTCTAATTGCCCAATCATATTTTTATAAAGTGGAATGGCAATTTCTGGTTTGCTGGCTTTAATATAAGATGGCCGGTTTCCTTTTTTTGTAGAAGCCTGTAAAGTAAATTGGCTTACCAGTAAAATATCCCCGCCAATATCTTTTACCGAAATATTGGGCACTTTATTTTCATCATCAAAAATGCGGAGGTTTACAATTTTGCTGCTCAACCATTCAATGTCTTCTTGCGTATCCGCATCTTCAATACCCAGCAATACCAGCAAACCATTGCCAATGCTGGCAATGGTAATGTCATCAACTTTTACAGAAGCCTGGCTTACTCTTTGAATAACTGTTTTCATGCAATAAAGATAGCCGCTTGGTTAGTATTTCTTTTCAAAATCCAGTAAAATCAACCCATTGGGATTTTAATGAATTAACCTAGATTTTTTTCAACAATTATATCCACAAAAAGTGTATAACTCATTAAACTCAATGCCTGTTTGGTTTCATGATTTTTGCACATTTTTTTTCCACAGCTGTTAATATTTAACCCTCCATATCCTCAAATACAACTGATATATTCGTTGACCTTAACGAATAACAATTTCTTAACCATACTAACCAACCAGATATTTATGCCAACCAAAAAGAAACAACCGAGCAAAGGCTTGCAGTTTAGCAGGCAGTTTACAAAAGAGGGTTTATCTCCCTACGATATGTTTGAATATGATTATCGTACATCGATCATAAAAAACCCTAGTGGTGAAGTAGTGTTTCAAATGGATAATGTAGAAGTTCCAAAACAATGGAGCCAGATAGCAACCGATATTCTTGCACAAAAATATTTTAGAAAAGCGGGAGTGCCGCAGGCAGATGGCACCGTTGGAAGAGAAACAACTATAAAACAAGTAGCACATCGTATGGCTCATTGCTGGCGGGTTTGGGGCGAAAGATATGGTTACTTTGCTACCGAAAATGATGCACAGGTTTTTTATGATGAGTTGGCGTATTCTATTTTAAATCAGGCTTGCGTACCCAACAGTCCGCAGTGGTTTAATACAGGTTTACACGAAGTGTATGGCATCAAAGGAAAACCACAGGGCCATTATTTTGTAGATGCAAAAGATGGGCAATTAAAAAAATCAACATCGGCTTATGAGCGTCCGCAACCACATGCATGTTTTATTTTGAGTGTGGATGATGATTTGGTAAACGAAGGGGGTATTATGGATTTGTGGGTTAGAGAAGCAAGAATTTTTAAATATGGTAGTGGTGTTGGTACCAACTTTTCAAGCATTCGTGGCGAAGGCGAAAAGCTAAGCGGCGGAGGTTCTTCCTCCGGCCTGATGAGCTTTTTAAAAATTGGCGACAGAGCTGCTGGCGCTATTAAAAGTGGTGGTACAACTCGTAGAGCTGCCAAGATGGTTTGCCTGGATTTAGATCATCCGGAAATTGTTGAATTTGTAAACTGGAAAGTAAAAGAAGAAGATAAAGTTGCCGCATTAATTGATGCCGGTTATTCCAACGATTATGAAGGTGAGGCTTACCGTACTGTTAGCGGGCAAAACAGTAACAACTCTGTACGGATACCCAATTCATTTTTTAAAGTGTTGGATGAAGATGGCGATTGGGAATTAAAAGGCAGGAGTGATGGCAGAACCATGCGTAAAATAAAAGCCAAGGAATTGTGGAACCAGATTAATTATGCAGCATGGCGTTGTGCCGATCCCGGTACGCAATACGATACTACTATTAACGAATGGCATACCTGCCCCGAAGGTGGCCCGATAAGAGCAAGTAACCCTTGCAGTGAGTATATGTTTTTGGATAACACGGCTTGTAATTTAGCCAGTGTAAATCTTCGCCGATTTTTTGATGAATCGACCAATACCATTGATGTGGCTGGGTTTGAGCACACTTGCCGTTTATGGACAGTGGTGTTGGAAATATCCGTTTTAATGGCGCAGTTTCCTAGCAAGGAAGTTGCACAACTCTCCTACGATTACCGGACATTAGGTTTAGGATATGCAAATCTTGGATCATTATTAATGGTAAGTGGTATTCCTTACGACAGTGATGAAGCCCGTGGTATTGCAGGAGCAGTAACCGCTATCATGACCGGCGTTGCTTATAAAACATCTGCAGAGTTAGCCAGCTTTTTGGGCACATTTGATAAGTATAAAGAAAATAAAAAGCACATGTTACGTGTAATGCGTAATCACAGGGCTGCTGCTTATGATGCCCAGGGCGCATTTGAAGGAATTGAAATATTGCCACAAGGAATTCATGCAAAATATTGTCCCGATTATTTGTTGAAAGCCGCCACCATTGCATGGGACAGCGCTGTACAAATGGGCGAAAAATATGGCTACCGAAATGCACAAACTACGGTAATTGCACCTACCGGTACCATTGGCCTGGTGATGGATTGTGATACAACTGGTGTTGAGCCTGACTTTGCTTTGGTGAAGTTTAAAAAATTAAGCGGTGGTGGTTATTTTAAAATTATTAACCAAAGCGTACCACAGGCATTGCGGAATTTAAAATACAGCGAAACACAAATTGAAGAGATTGTAAATTATGCAAAAGGCCATGCAACTTTAAAAGGATCGCCAGCAATCAATACACAAACCTTATTGGAAAAAGGACTTACCAACGAGGAGCTGGAAAAAGTTGAAAAATTATTAAGCAGTGCATTTGAAATAGGATTTGTTTTTAACGTATTTACTTTTGGAGAAGCTACAATGCAGCGCCTTGGATTTAAGCCCGAGCAATACAACGATTTTGGATGGAGTATGCTGGAAGCTTTAGGCTTTAGCGATGAAGCAATTGATGCCGCTAACGTTTACGTATGTGGTACTATGACGGTTGAGGGAGCTCCTTATTTAAAAGATGCACATTTGCCTGTTTTTGATTGTGCCAATAAATGCGGACAAATTGGAGAACGTTTTATTCATGCACACGGTCATATCCGTATGATGGCGGCAGCGCAACCTTTCTTAAGTGGTGCTATCAGTAAAACCATTAACCTGCCGAATGAGGCTACACAAATAGAAATTGCAGATGCCTATCGCCTTAGTTGGGAGCTGGGTTTAAAAGCCTGTGCATTGTACAGGGATGGATCAAAACTTTCTCAGCCATTAAGTAACAAAAGCGATAAGAAAAAGAAGCTGGAAGAAAATGTTACGGTTGAAAAAGCAGCATCAATGGCAGCGGACTTAACCAGCATCGTTGATATGAGCAAACTTACGATTGACGACCTGTTGGAAGAAATGAACAAGAGAGTGCAAAGCAGTGCCGACACCGTGTTAAAACGCCAGCTGGCAATGATTGTAGAGCGAAGGGCGCTACCTGCAAAACGCCGTGGGTTTACACAAAAAGCAAAAATAAATGGCCAGGCATTGTTCCTGCGTACCGGCGAATACAATGATGAAACATTGGGAGAAATTTTTATCGATATGGCAAAAGAAGGTGCTACCATGCGTAGTATGTTGAACTGTTTTGCCATTGCCATTTCAATCGGTTTGCAGTATGGGGTACCATTGGAAGAATATGTAGATAAATTTGTGTTTACCCGTTTTGAACCAAGTGGTATGGTAGATCATCCAAACATCAAAACTACTACCTCTATTATCGATTTTATATTCCGTTCATTGGCGTATGAATATTTAGGTCGTACAGATTTAGTGCATGTGTTAGATAAACCAGAAGTTGAAAACAATGGTGATAAACCCTGGGACGAAACCACACCAACCATTGGTGAAAGAAAGCCGGAGTTAAGTGCTGTAAGGGTTATGGGGGCACACACAAACTACAACACAAAACCAAAAACGAATGCAGGTAACGGAAGTTTGGATGCAGTGAATGCGGCGGCAAAAAGTATGCAAAGCGATGCACCGGCATGTAATACCTGTGGCCACATTACCATGCGTAGCGGTACTTGTTACAAATGCCTGAATTGCGGTAACAGTATGGGTTGTAGTTAAACAATTACTAACACACAGTATATACAACAGCGCCACTCAATTGAGTGGCGTTATTTTTTTATAGCTATCGGAATTAAATATTTAATAAATGTTTTTTGAATAGTTTTATTCAAAATTGATTGCATGCTTTGTAACTATATTTGTAAACTTATTTTTAATTTATTACAAATGCCACTAAAAAAAATCAGTAACATTATATTACTGCTTTGCAGTTTTATTTTTTTAGGAAATACAATTGCTGCCCAAAATAAAAAAGGATTGGTAAGTGGGCCATGGGTTGGCAATATAGAATTGCGAAATGCTACCATTTGGCTGGAGGTAAATAAAGATGTAAAAACGGTAGCTGTAAAATTTGCAGCAATTAATGCTGATAAAAATTCGAGCGGTGTTGATACCGGAATTGTATTTTATAAAAATGAATTGGGTAAAGATTTTAATCCATTAAAAATAGAGTTAAACGGATTAAAAGTAAATGCTGTTTATGCGTATTCCGTTATTTTAAATGGCAAACAAATTACAGTGCCATTTGCAACAAAGTTTACCACAAAAGAATTATGGCAATGGCGTAAGCCTGCACCCGATTTTAGTTTCTTAACCGGAAGTTGTGCTTATTTTAATGAACCCGAATTTGACCGCCCCGGAAAACCTTATGGCGGCGACTCATCCATATTTGAAACAATGGCCAATACACCTGCTGCATTTCATGTATGGTTGGGCGATAGTTGGTATACAAGAGAGGTAGATTATAATACCCGTTGGGGATTAAACTACCGGGCCAGTCACGACAGGGCCTTACCTGTATTGCAAAAGTTTATGGCAAGTATGCCGCAGTATGCAATTTGGGATGACCATGATTATGGACCAAATGATATTGGCAAAAGCTATATTTTAAAAGAGGATAGCCGGAAATTATTTATGAACTATTCCTGCAATCCAAGTTATGGTCAAAATGGGGAAGGGATTTATTCAATAATCAGTTATGGAGATGTAGATATTTTTTTAACCGACGATCGCTATTTTAGAAGTGAAGATGAAATACCCGACAGTATTAACGGAATACCCAATGCAGAAAAAACATACTTTGGAAAAATGCAATTGGAGTGGCTGAAAAATGCGTTGCAATACAGCAAGGCAACTTTTAAAGTGATTGCAACCGGTGGTCAAATTTTAAATCCATTATCCGATTACGAATGTATGCGGCATTACAGTACAGAGTATAATGAGTTGATGAATTTTATTTCAAACCAAAAAATAAAAGGCTTGTTGTTTTTCAGTGGCGACCGCCATCACAGCGAAGTAATTAAAATAGAAAGAGAGGGTTTGTATTCATTGTATGATATTACAAATTCGCCCTACACAGCTGGCATTGGTAAAGCAAGAGGAAAAGAATTGAACAACCCTTTCCGGGTTACTGGTACATTGGTAGAAGCTCAAAATTTTACAAAAGTTTCTGTAACCGGTAATACAAAAGAAAGGTTATTGAAGATTGAATATATCGGACTTAAAGGAGAAAAATTGGGGGAGTGGAGTGTAACAGAAAAGGAATTACAATAATTGCAGCGTTTAAATTTTTATTAATGACATCAGCATATTTTACTTATGACAAAGGCAAAGTGATCCAGGCATTACGGTATCATTTTATAACCCGTAAAGAAATAAAACTGATGATGATTTTAGTAAACCTGTTTGCAATTTTATCAGCAGCATTATTTTATTTGAAAAAAATTTCGCCATTGGCTTTTTTAATCAGCGCCTTTTTGTGGTTTGTGATGATGATTATGTTTTGGTATATTTTACCCATGCTGATTTATAAAAAGTCGGCTACATTTAAAGACCGTTTTAAAACCAGTTTTGATGAACAGGGTTTTACAATTGAAAACGATTTGGGAAACCGTAACTGGGAATGGAGCCAGTTTAGTACAAGTATGGAAAGCCCCCATTTTATTCATTTGTATTTTGATAACCGCTCATTTTTTATAATTCCAAAAGAAGCATTTACAACGGAAGCGTTACAGGAGGCAAGAAAAATATTAAGAAGAAATATTAAAATTAAATAAACCGTTTTTAAAATTAACGAAGGATTAAGCTAGTTTTTTTTCCATGATATGATGTTTAATATTTAATTCTGTAAAAACATCTCCTTTAATTTTAAAACCATGTTTTTCATAAAACCCAATGGCGGTATCACGGGCATGCATCATTAAAATTTTAAAGCCTTTGTCTCTTGCAATCGTTTCGGCAAATGCCATAATCGATTCGCCAATACCCATTCCCTGCATGTTTTTTTGAACTGCCATCTGTCTCAGCCGGGTGCATTGATTGTTGATTTTTGTAAGAATGCAGCAACCAATAATTTCATCGTCATCAAAAGAGCCAATTAAAATATCATCCTTTTCTGCTTTTAGTTCTTCATCCGAAAAACTAAGTCCCAATGGTTTTCTCATAACTTCAAATCGCAATTGCACCATTTGTTGGTATTCTTTGCTGCCATGGTATAGTTGTTTTAAAGCCATACTGCAATATAATTAAATCTTTAATCTAAAAGCCAGGCTAAGCAAGCTATTCTATTAACGAAAAAAGAGCCCAATGGGCTCTTTAAAAACTACCGTAAAGTGTTTTATCTTTTTACAATTTTAATGGTTTCCCTTTTTAAACCATTGGTAATGGTTACAAAGTAAACGCCTGTTGGTATTGATTGTGCTTGGTTAATTTTAATAATGTTACGTCCTTTTTTAACTAAGCTATTGCTTAAATAAAAGATATCACCAGCTTCATTTAAAATGCTGAAAGAAATCTGGTCATTCATTTCGCTGTTGTATTCCATATTTAATTCATCGTTAAATGGAACAGGCCAAAGTTTTACATTGCTCTTTGAATTGGATGCATCTAATTTTATCATTAATACAGATGAGAATTTAAATTTTCCATCCATATCTACCATTTTAAGGCGATAAAAAATATTGCTGCCTAAATAAAAGAACAGGTCGTCCTTAATTTGATAAGTACTGGTTGTAGCACTGTTACCTTTTGCTGTAATACTTGCAAATGATTCAAAAGTTTTACCATCAATGCTTTTTTGAATTTCAAAATAACTGCTGTTTATTTCCTGCGAAGTTTGCCAGTTTAATTGCACTAATTTTTTATCCAGGTTACCTGCAAAATTTAAAATTGTAACCGGTAATGTTCCAGCTGATGGTCCGGTAACAGGAATGGTATAAGTGGCTGTATTCGAAATCTGATTATAAGAATCTGTAGCAAAATAATTAAAAACAACTGTGCTGGTAAAATTAGGATTCGGTTGAAACGATAACAGGTCAATTTGGGCTGGCGTTAAAATTTGTCCGGCAGTAACCGGGGTACAATTTCCATTTGTACAAACATATAAAATACCTTGGTTTGCCATTGGAATTGTTTGAACAGTGTAAGAGGCAATTGTTCCACTTGCTGCTGTAGCCATTAATGGATCAATAGCAGTAATGGCTGCAGTATTTTGCATACTTGGTATTTTAATATTCTCTGCAGTTGGAGGAAGTATCATGGCATTAGGCGCCGATAATACACCCGTTAATGCAATTAAATCAATACCACCCTGCGATGTAGCCGAACTTGTATTAATCGGGTAATAAGTACTGTTATTATAATTTACCAAATTTGCTGCAGTAGCGCCTGCTGGTAAATCGTACCCAATAATTGAATAGCCATAAATTTTTTCGCCTGCAGTAATTCCAAGATTGCTGAAAGAAATAAATACACCGCCAATATTTTGTGTACCCGAAGTGCTCATTCTAAGTTTTGATTCAATTGCAGAATCTTTTCTAACAACATAATAATTGGTTACGCTTAATGGAAGGTTACCAAAATTTATTGTGGCTACTCTTAATGGTGCACCGTAAGCGGTAGGATTGCCATTTGCATCAACTGCTTTAATTGCTGCAATAACAAATGGATCGTGTGCATTATCATCGCCTCTTTCAAAAAGTGCAAAGCCAACTTTAGTATTTACCGTGGAGATAATTCCACCAGAAAAAATTACATCTAATCTTTCAATATTATTATTGTTGCCATTGCCATCGCCTTGGTTGGCAAATAAATTATCGGTACCCTGGTTCAATGCATTGCCATTAAATACCGCTTCCATATTATCGTTGTAAGAATTAACAACTGCTACCTGGCTGCTACTTGCGCTCGATTTTTTTTCAACCCAAAGCAATGTTCTGTTACCCGATACAACAGCATTGTTAACCCTGCGGATTTTTACAAATGAATTTGCATTTTGTGCGTAAGTATATACATCGGTTCCAATTGTAAAACTGTTTAGTTTTTTTACATTATTGGTTGCCTGCGTACCACTTCCAAAACTGTAACTTAAATTGGTACTACTGTAAGAACTTCCATTTGCTCCAGTTGCATTATAATTTAATGCTGCTGCTGAATTCACGAATGAAGTGTTCACATTTACAATGGCTGTTTGTGCAGCTACTTTATTAAATAATAAAAAAGTAATACCGGCAATTAAAAATGTATAAATCAGCTTGGTGATTTTTACATGTTGTGTTGGGAAATTTAAAATGGCACAAGTAGGCTGTTTAGAATAATTTGTTTCCTGATTTTGATTAAATGTTTTCATAATTTTTATTTTTTGGGCAAAAACTAATAAACAGGATTAATGCCAACTGCTAAAACCCTTTACTGTAAAGGGTTTTAATAAAACATGCAAAGCTAAAATTTCCCAATTCTGGAATATAATTTCCATTTTGTAAGAATAATTTTAATTATAGCGGAAAATATCAGTGATGGAGAAGCCCTTTTATAAGGGGAAGTATTTTTTTATTTTGTTGATTTTTTTAATATTTAAGGATGTCAATTTTATATTGATTTCAACCTTTTTATGTTTAATTGCAATTATTCTTTGTATTTATTCCAAAAAGTATATTTTTGCTGCTGAATAACTAAATATTATTATTATGTCAGACATTGCAACAAGAGTAAAGAAAATAATTGTTGACAAATTAGGTGTTGATGAAGCCGAGGTTACACT
>JANPAP010000429.1:0-4546 GCA_031429975.1 Chitinophagaceae bacterium | reverse complement strand
GGCTTTATGGAGTTATAAAATTTTCCCATTGTAAATCGATTTTTAAATATCCTAAAAAGTACGGATTTTATAAGCCCTTGCCCACACAAATTGTGAGCAACATTTTGGAAGCAGTTACACAATAAATTGCCGGGGCAAAAGTTGCAAATTGGCAAATTAAAACGTCATCAAGTGATCCCGTACCCTTTACGTTTTTAATTTAAGCAGTTGGGAAGGGAGCAATTGCGCCAGTTAGGGATTTACTGTTTCTCAACAAAGTAAAACTCATGTCCCATCCAGCCTTTTTCAAAACAAAGCCTGTTGGATTGTTTCCAAAAAGCTTTGGCCCAATAGGAAAAATCTTTATCGTAAAGTGTTCGTATCATTAGCCTGGCCACCGTAAACCATTTTGAAATTGGCATGAGTTTGTCAAATTCATTTTTCCAACCTCTTGCAGTCCAGATATAATGTTCTCTTCCATCAACCACTTTTATTGTTTTGTATTCTCCGGGTTTAGCACATGCAATGAAATGCGCCGCATCTCTGGGCAGCCAAGCCTCCGGATAACGATAGAGCAACAATCCAATATGATAATGTTTTTGCTCTTCATCTGTAGTGCCTTCCTTTTCTACCTGCAGTTTGTAATAGTCGCACTGCTTGCCATTAAAGGTCATAAACTGGCCTCCTATACGACCCCCGGGTTTTAACAAACCACTACAGTAATCGAAAAAATTCCTGTACACCTGGTCTTGCTTTCCTTCAATATAATCTGTAGGAGAAGCAAAATGTTCAGGCGAACCCATAGTTACAATTGCATCGAAAGGACCGTTATCTGGAGTAAATTCCTGCCATACGGCCCGATGAACATTATGCCCGGAACTTTTAAGATATTCATATTGACTTTTTCCAGGACAAATTGAAGTTACATCAACACCTTTTGCGATGCAATAATCTGAGAATGGCCCCCAGCCTGGACCAATTTCAAAAATTTTCATCCCGTTATTTTCTTTAAGACCTAGGTATTTAAAGTAATTGTCGTATTTAACTTCCTGCGCTTTTTTAATAGTCTGCAAAGTTGCTTTGCCATAGTCGCCCGGCCATGAATTTGAAATAGATGGAAAATTTCCAAATATCTGACGAAAAAGTTTGTCCACCGGATCATAAGCAGCGTTGTGTGGCTCAATTGCACCTTTTGTTCTTGGGCCAATTTTCTTTTTGTCTTGCATAAATTATCGAATTGAAGTTGATTGATAATAAATCTTCCACCCAAAAACCGCTGCCTGGCTTTTTAATAAAGTTAAATAGTTAGTACCAAAGCTCGGCTTTATTCAAGCCCCGAACCGAAGTACAGAAAAATTACCGCTGCTAATTGTTTTTCCGTCAAGCCACACCCTTGCACAACCTCATGTTAGCAGCAGTTTTATTTTAATTTTATAGAATTGAAGAATTTTAATTTGTTAGTGGAATCAGTTGAATTCGTCGGTTCAATTACTTGAAGAATTATCGATTTATTTTGAACTAAATAAAGTCTCATGTTAATAAATGCTTGCCCATTACCATAGTCTATTTTCACTTGTCTTCCAGGGTAACCATTTAAACTTATTTCAGATTCTGTTAATAATTTTCCATTTGAACTTTTCACACTTCCATCAATTGAATTTCTAAAAAATGTAGAGAGAATTTCCTTTTTGTTTGAATTTATTATTGAATCTGGATACTCAGAAGTGATAAGGCCATAGGCATATACATTTGTGTTGGGATCACTTGGTTCAAAAAAAGCAGTTTTCAAGTTGAGTTTTCCAACTGAAGATTCAACCATTTGGCTATTTGTGGTCGGCTTTTCAGGGAAGTAAAGAGTTAAGTAATCATTGTCAAAAGTATACCAGTCAGTAATAAAATTAAACGATGAAAAAACAATGAAAGAGGATATGTACAAAAAAGAAGTTTTCAGTTTCATGAGATTAAGCTAATTATTAAGTGATGATTAAATTTTAAGAAATGTCCCCAAAAAATTGCAGTTAACACTAAGATATGCGGCATTCAACAAACATAGAAATAAAATTCATGCCTGAAATTACAATTGAAGAAAATCAGCAATTTTATTAATCAACTTAGAAGAGTTAATTGCCGGAACAAAATCCAGCAAACATAGCAATGAAGAGGGTTTAGCCAACAACTAAACTTTGGCCAATTGCAAATAATTACAACTGATTTAGGAAGAATAAAATTTATTTTTCAACGGCTAAGCTCATCACTTCGTCATACAATTTCTGACTTTCATGTGTGAGTGCATCAAAATTAATGTCTAACTGTGGTAACAAATCTATCAAGGTATTGATACGGCCTTCGGTTTGAAAAAATTTATTTAAAACGATAACTTTTTTTGCCTGTAAAATACAATAGCCACTCTGAAAAGTGCCTCTTTCATAACGAATCACATAGCCATTTTCTTCCGCAATCCTTTCAATCTTATCTAATGTGTTTTGTGTATACTTCATAATTACTGCTTGCCGTAAGTTGTCGGGGTTTACTATTTTCCGATGATTGCAATTTCATTTATAATAGCCTCAAACAAAAAAACAATTCTCCACAATATGTGTATTACTAATTCTGCTGCAATTCATAAATCCCCTATCCCTTACAGTTATTTTACTTATTTACCATTCGTATAATGGGCACAATCATTTCTTCTAAACTGATACCGCCATGTTGAAAAGTGTTTTTATAATAATTTACAAAATGGTTGTAGTTGTTGGGGTAACAAAGAAAAATATCGCCCTTGGCAAAAATGAATGATGAATTGATATTAGGCACCGGCAAAGCTGCTTCCCGGGGGTCTTTAAATGCCAGTACATCTTTAGGTTCATAATTTAAATTACGCCCATGCTTATAACGCAAATTGGCCGTGGTTTGTTTATCGCCAATTACCCTTGCCGGAGTTTTTACCCGTACGCTGCCATGATCTGTACCAACGATCAGCGTAATTTCTTTATCGGCAATTTTTTTTAATGCCTGGTGCAGGGGTGAGTGTTCAAACCAGCTGTGGGTAATGCTTCGGTAGCTGGTTTCATCGCCAGCCAACTCTTTCAACACTTCCATTTCGGTTCGGGCATGACTCAACATATCAACAAAATTGTAAACAATAATATTGATGTCGTTCTCCATCATGTTATGAATATTATCTACCAACTTTTGCCCATCATTATTATTGGTTATTTTGGTGTAGGAGTGTTTTAAATTTGATTTGCCCAAACGTTTTAATTGTGCTTTAAAAAACTCTTCTTCAAATAAATTTTTACCGCCTTCTTCGTCATCATTTTTCCATTGTGTTGGAAATTGTTTTTCAATTTCAACCGGTAGTAATCCGGCAAAAATGGCGTTACGGCAATATTGTGTGGCGGTTGGCAAAATGGAATAAAAAGTTTCTTCTTCCTGAATCCGAAAGCTTTCCGAAAAAATGGGTTGTATTATTTTCCATTGATCAAACCGGAGATTATCAATCAAAACAAAAAACAAGGGTTTGCCTTTTTGCAAATGTGGCAACACTTTATATTTTAGCAATGTGTGGCTCATAATAGGACCTTCCCCACTTTTAGGCCCCACCCAGGATGAATAATTTCTTGAAATAAATTTAAAAAACTCTGTGTTGGCTTCTGTTTTTTGCGATTGAAAAACTTCCTGCATTTCGGGGCTGTCGCTTTTTTTCATTTCCAGTTCCCAATACACCAGTTTTTTATAAATCTCCATCCACTCATTGTAATTGGGATTGTCGTTTAATGCCATAAACAAAGTGCGGAATTCCTGCTGATAAGCTGAAGTGGTTTTTTCGGCAACCAATCTTTTATTATCAATTAACTTTTTAAGGCTAAGCCAAACCTGGTTGGGGTTTACGGGCTTTATCAGGTAATCGCTTATTTGTGATCCGATGGCTTCGTCCATTAAATTTTCGGCTTCATTTTTTGTAATCAGCACCACCGGTAAATTGCTGTTTACTTCTTTCATTTGCTGCAATGTTTGCAGGCCGGTTATGCCCGGCATGCTTTCATCCATCAACACCACATCCACAATATTCGATTTTATATATTCCACCGCATCATAGCCATTTGTTTTTGTATGAACCTCGTATCCCTTATTTTCTAAAAACATAATTTGAGAGTTCAATGTATCGATCTCGTCATCTACCCATAAAATTTTAGCTATACTCATATATAATTCGTTGGTTTAAAAAAGGGAATAAAAAATGGAACATACCAGAATGAAAACGGTATCCCAACAAATTTAAATTTTATATGCCAGCATTATTTGCTTTATTTGGCTTTGGGTATCTTTTAACAAAATTACTTTTACTTTGACCCTGAATTTATAAAATACAATCCTTTCTTTACAGCAATGGCATTTAGAAAAATTATAAACGATCCGGTGCATGGTTTTATCACTATTGATGATGAACTCATTTACCAGATCATTGCACATCCTTATTACCAGCGCCTGCGGCGCATTTATCAAATGGCAATGGCGCATTTGGTATACCCCGGTGCAGTACATACCCGGTTGCACCATTCATTGG
>JANPAP010000428.1:0-3495 GCA_031429975.1 Chitinophagaceae bacterium | reverse complement strand
TTCCATCTTTTATCTGGTGCCTGCAACTTGTGCCAGGAGCGGCTATTATAATTTCTGCAGCTTGATTTCTTACGGCAGGAAATAATACCAACTCTCCTATTTTCATACTGATATCATAATGCTCTTTTTCGTATCCAAACGAACCAGCCATACCACAACAGCCAGACGGTATTATTTCAACTGAATAATTTTCGGGAAAGGAAAGTATTTTTTTAGAGGATGCAACCGATGACAAGGCTTTTTGCTGACAATGTCCATGAAGCATAATTTTTCTTTTTTCTTTTGAAAAATATTGATTGCTGATTTGCCCCCTTTCGATGGCTGTTGCAATAAATTCATCAATTAAAAATACATTTTTTGACAAGGCTTTTGCTGCTTCCAGGTTTTCATCAGTTGCCAGATCGATATACTCATCTCGGAATGTGAGTATAGCCGATGGTTCAATCCCAATCAAGGGTGTTTCATCGCTGATACTATTTTTTAACAGCTCAATATTTTTGTTGGCAATTTTTTTAGCCGCTCTCAACAAACCCTTGCTAAGCCAGGCCCGGCCACTTTCTTCATGTTTTGGAATGATAACTTCATATCCCAATTTTTCCAATAATAAAATTGCTTTTATACCAATTTCGGTATCGTTATAATTTGTAAACTCATCACAAAAAAGAAATACTTTTCCAATTGGGTTTTGAATTTTGTTTTTTGATTGATGAATTTTATACCATTTTTTTAAAGTGGTAGTATGCATTAAAGGCATGCTGCGTTCTGTTGCAAAACCACTCAGTTTTTTTATTACTTTACTGATAAACGGCTGTGTCATTACAAAATTATACAAGCCTGGAACCAAAGCTCCCAGCTGAGCAGTTTTGCTGAAATTGGCTATCAGCCTGCTTCTGAAAGGAACTCCGTTTGCATCGTAATACTGTTGTAAAAATTCGGCTTTTAATTTTGCCACATCCACATTACTGGGGCACTCACTTTTGCAACCTTTACAACTGAGGCATAAATCCATCACATCATAAATTTCTTTATGATCGAAGCGGTTTAACTTTTCGGAATTGGTTAAAAACTCTCTCAGGATATTTGCTCTTGCTCGGGTAGTATCTTTTTCATTTTTTGTAGCCATAAATGATGGGCACATGGTGCCACCACTCAATTGCGTTTTTCTGCAATCGCCACTGCCATTGCATTGTTCGGCATGTTGCAACACATCCTGATTAGTGTACCGGAAAATAGTTTTAAATACAGGTGTCTGTTGTCCCGGACTGTACCGCAGCATGGAATTCATCGCCGGTGTATCAACAATTTTATTGGGATTAAAAATATTTTGAGGATCCCAACTGTATTTAATTTTTTTTAGTAAAGCATAATTTTTTTTGCCCACCATTTGCTCAATAAATTCTCCTCTCAACCTGCCATCGCCATGTTCGCCACTTAATGAACCATCATATTTTTTTACCAACGTAGCAATTTCCTGTGCAATGGTTCTAAACAGTTGATTCCCTTCTTCTGTTTTTAAATTGATAATAGGCCTTAAATGAATTTCGCCGCTGCCTGCATGGGCGTAATGCACTGCACTCAATTTATATTTATCCAACAGTAAATTAAAATCGCTGATGTAGGAAGGAAGGTCTTCAATATCTACTGCAGTATCTTCAATTACCGGAACCGCTTTTGCATCGCCTGGAAGATTACCCAATAAACCCAAACCAGCTTTACGGAGTGTCCATATTTTTTTACAATCATCGCCAAACAATAACGGGAAGTGATAGCCCAGTCCGGCTGAAAGCATTGCCTGCTCCAGTTCTGCTGCAATGGCTATTATTTCCTCCCGATTGTTTCTGCAAAATTCTATCACTAAAATGGCACCCGGATCGCCTTGTACAAAAAAACGGTTTTTACTTTGTTCGATATTATTTTTTGTGCATTCTAAAATATAATGATCAATCAATTCGCTGGCACTGGGCTTAAATTGCATGGCAATAATATTGGCCCTTAATGATTCGTCTATTGAATTAAAATGAATACAAAGCAGGCCGGTTTCCTTTGGAGGAAGCGGCACTACATTCAATTTTATTTCGGTAATAAAACACAATGTTCCTTCGGAACCAGCAATGAGTTTACAGAAATTAAAATCAGCTTTGCCGGCAGTAAATGGCGCCGTTTCCAACAACACATCAATGGCATAACCTGTATTACGCCTTTCAACTGATTTTTTTGGAAACTCTTTTCTTATTTCCAGCTGGTTGTTATAATCACTCAGCATACTTCTTAGTGAATGATAAATGGTTGCTTCCAAACCTTCCCCTTCGCATTTTTCATGAAACGCTTCGATAGAAAGTGTTTTAAAAACGGTTTCAGTGCCGTCGCTTAAAATGGCTTTTACTTCCAATAAATGTTCTCTTGTACTACGGTAAACAACCGAATTAGATCCGCAAGAATTATTGCCCACCATTCCAGCAATCATGGCCCTGTTAGCAGTAGATGTTTCGGGGCCAAAAAACAACCCATACGGTTTTAAAAATAAATTTAATTCATCTCGAATTACTCCCGGTTGTACCCTAACCCAACCTTCTTCTTTATTCACTTCAATAATTTGCGTAAAGTTTTTTGATACATCTACGATAATGCCATTTCCCACAACCTGGCCTGCTAAGGAAGTGCCTGCCGTACGTGGAATGAGCGATGTATTATTTTTCCTTGCAAAATCTATCAGTATTTTAATATCATCAATGGTAGTTGGAATAGCTACTGCCAGAGGCATTTCCCTGTATGCGGATGCATCGGTTGCATACAGAATTTTCATCGTGGTATCAAAATACAATTCGCCTTTTAAATTTTTTGAGAGCTGCTGCAGCTTATCATTCATGTTGATTATGGAGCTTTTTATAAAGGTTAAAATTAATCACTTTTGCACTACTAAACAGCAACAGCTATGCATTTAACTGCAGGGTTCAAAATATTCCACTTAATATTTTGTTTGAATTAATAAAGTAACTTTAAGTAAACCATTTTATTTAGTAAGAAAACACTGTTACTGTGAATCCATACTGGACAAATATCATCATCAATACCACACTGCGTAACAAAAAAAAACATGCAGCAGAAAAGGATAATTACAGTAATTTCCAACTGGCAAAGGGTTTCAGGGAATTTAAGATTACACTGATCGGGTATTTAAAAGATCTTTTATTGATAAGTGCTGGCATCTTTTCTGCATCATTCGGGTTAAAAGGATTTCTATTAAAAAATCATTTTATTGATGGTGGCGTTACAGGCATCTCCCTTTTGATTTCAAATATCTGCAATATCAAATTATACCTGCTGATCATTATAATAAATTTTCCATTTATCATTTTAGGCTATAAAATAATTGGTAAAAACTTTGCCATAAAAACTATGCTTGCCATAGCAGGGTTGGCATTATGTGTTGCATCCGTAAATTTTCCAATTGTTACCAGCGATAAATTACTGGTGGCTATTTTTGGAGGATTTTTT
>JANPAP010000427.1:0-5160 GCA_031429975.1 Chitinophagaceae bacterium | reverse complement strand
CCAATCCCGAAGATTATACCAACAGGGGAAGCATTGTTACGCCATTAAAAGACAGGATAGAAAGCCAGATACTTACCCACTATCCAAAGTCAATTGAAACAGCGTTGGCCATTACCGAACAGGAAGCAAATATTTATGCGGCACAATTAGAAAGGGTTGATGTCAGCGATCTGGTAAAGCGTTTGATAGAGCAGGTTTCGTTCGAAGCCAGGGGCAGCGAATTTGTTGATAAGAAAAGTGGGGTAAGTGCAAGGCTAAGTATTGCGGCTTACGAAAACGCCATCAGTGCGGCAGAGCGGCGGGCAATAATTAATGAAGAAAATAAAACACTGGTTTGGATCAGCGATCTGGTAGGCATCATCCCATCCATAACCGGAAAAATTGAATTGTTGTATGAGGGCGAGCAAGAGGGGCCATTGCAGGTTGCCTATAGTTTGCTGGAGAAATCTATACGGACTTTATTCGGCCAATATTTCCCTGGTCCGGATACTTTAAAAAAGAAAAAGCAGGAAACTGCAGCAAAAGAAAATCCCTACAAATCAATAACAAGGTGGTTTGATAGCGGCAATCATTTAGATGTGTTTTTAGAAACCAAGGATGCCGATAAAATTCAACTCTTATATAAAGTTGATGGATTGCATGCACTGGTAAAAAAATATTTTAAAACCGCCAACGAAAAAGATACCGCCTTATTAATGGAATTTGTTTTACACGGACTTGCCGCTCATTCCTTAATAAGTAAAAAAATAATGGAAGGCAAAATTGAATTTAAAGATTTGATGGGTAGTATGCTGAATATGGGCAGTGAAACTTTTTCGGATGAAGATTTTGATGAGAGCGATTTTAATTGATGTTGAATTGAAGCTACCATTTATCAGGGTATCTTTTCATTTATCCGAACTGTACGATTTAAATTGTGGATTAATGTAAGTTTGCCCTCAACAAAAAAGTTTTACAAAAACAAACATGCAGCATACTGCCACTTTTCTGGATTATAGTGAAACCAAATATTTTTCAACCTTATTGGTAGATTATTTAAATGGTGAAAATGAATTAAAACCGTTTTATAATTATCCGGTTTCGGTAGAAGGAATAAAAGCGGCTATTAATAACCGTAAGTCGTTTGCCGAAAGCAGAAAATTATTGCAGGATACTTTAACCGATCAATACAAAAGCACAACCCTTTCTCAAAATCAGCAAATAAATCTGCAACGGTTAACCAGTGAAAATACTTTTACAATTTGTACAGCTCATCAACCCAATATTTTTACCGGGCATCTTTATTTCATTTATAAAATTCTCCATACCATAAAGCTTGCAGAAACTTTATCTGTAAAAATTCCGGATGCTCATTTTGTTCCAGTTTATTATATGGGTAGCGAAGATGCTGATCTGGAAGAGTTGGGGCATATTTATATCAACGGGCAAAAACAGGAATGGAAAACCAATCAAACCGGAGCAGTAGGCAGAATGGTAATTGATAAGGCGTTGGTAAAAATGTTGGATGAAATAAGTGGACAATTATTGGTTTTCCCTTTTGGAAAAGAGATTGTTGATTTAATGTACAAGTTTTACCAGCCGGGCATTACAGTGGAAACCGCTACATTTAATCTGGTAAATTTACTGTTTGCAAAATATGGTTTAATTGTGTTGATGCCAGATAGCAAACCATTGAAATCTATTTTTATTCCGGTAATGGAAATGGAACTGTTGAATGGATTTTCTAACACAGCGGTTGAACAAACGCTTGATGAATTTCCAGAAAAATATAAGGTACAGGTAGCTGGTAGGCCCATCAATTTATTTTATCTGAAAGATAATATCAGGGAGCGGATTGAAATGCAGGATGAAAAATATGTTGTGGTAAATACCCAATTGATTTTTTCAAAAGAAGAAATACTAAATGAATTAAAAGAGTATCCCGAGAGGTTTAGCCCCAATGTTATTTTACGTCCGGTTTTTCAGGAAACCATTTTGCCCAATATTGCATTTGTTGGAGGTGGCGGTGAAATAGCCTATTGGTTGGAATTGAAAAAAGTTTTTGAATCGGTTTCTGTTCCTTATCCGGTTTTAATTGTTCGTAATTCATTTGTGCTGATTGAATCGAAATGTAAAGCACTGTTGCAAAAACTGGATTTTTCAATTTCAGAAATATTTAAACCTACTACCGATTTAATAAATCAATTGGTAAAAAGAGAATCGGCTTTGCAATTAAATTTAGATAAAGAGAAAAGTCAGTTTGAAATAATGTTTGCTGCCATTGGAATGGTTGCTGGAAACGTAGATATTACCTTGCAAAAACATAGTGCAGCATTATTTCAGGATAGTTTAAAAAAATTAGTTGCATTAGAAAAAAAGATGTTGAAAGCAGAGAAGCGGAAATTTGCAGCACAGCAACGTCAGTTAGCGAAACTAAAATCAAGTTTATTCCCTCACAATAATTTGCAGGAAAGAGTTGAAAATTTCATGTTGTATTATGCCAAATGGGGAAATGGATTTATTGATTTAATTTATCAAAACTCTCTTTCGCTAGAGCAACAGTTTTGTGTTATTACCGAATCTGATAAATAATGGCCAACCTCATTTACACTGGTTGAATTCATAATTAATAAAAACTTCATCAACAATAAATAATAATTTTTCCTTTGAAACTCAATGAAAATGGGCTGTTTCGAAAAATAGTTTTCAATCAAACTTGTTTTTTAAGTTATTTATAATACTTTTGCCGCCCCAAATAGTTCTTTATTGAATTTATTGTATTGGGAGTTCGGATAAAATTTCCGGACGTTAACACCAAAAAAATGTAACACATGGCAAAAGAGATTACCGGCTATGTCAAACTCCAATGTAAAGGAGGACAAGCCAATCCAGCACCACCAATCGGACCTGCTTTAGGTTCAAAAGGTGTAAACATCATGGAGTTCTGTAAGCAGTTTAATGCCAGAACCCAGGACAAACCAGGGAAAGTACTTCCCGTTCTTATCACCGTTTATGCTGATAAGTCTTTCGAATTTATTATCAAAACTCCACCAGCTGCTGTGCAGTTAATGGAACTTTCTAAAATTAAGGGTGGCAGTAAAGAGCCAAACCGTATTAAAGTTGGTAAAGTAACCTGGGCTCAGGTTGAAGAAATTGCCAATGATAAGATGGCTGACTTAAATGCATTTTCTCTGAAAAGTGCCATGACGATGATTGCAGGAACTGCAAGAAGTATGGGACTAACAGTAGAAGGAACAGCCCCTTGGGAAAATTAATTATCAACCTTAAAAATTTTAGAAATGATTACTAAAAAAAGAAAATTGGCAAACGCTAAGGTTGATACAAATAAAGCTTACTCTTTAAAGGAAGCTTCAACTTTAGTAAAAGAAATTAATACAACCAAATTCGACAGCTCTGTTGATTTGCATATTAAATTAGGAGTTGATCCTAAGAAAGCAGATCAGGCTATCCGTGGTACTGTATCACTTCCTCATGGAACTGGTAAAACAAAAAAAGTACTGGTACTTTGTACACCTGATAAAGAAGAAGCAGCAAAAGGCGCCGGCGCCGATTATGTTGGATTGGATGAATTTATTACAAAAATTGAAGGCGGTTGGACAGATATCGATGTTATCATTGCTACTCCAGCGGTAATGCCTAAAATTGGTAAATTAGGTAAAGTTTTAGGACCTCGTAACTTAATGCCAAACCCAAAAACAGGTACTGTTACCAATGATGTAGCAGGAGCAGTTAATGAAGTAAAAGGCGGTAAGATTGCATTTAAGGTTGATAAAGTTGGAATCATTCATGCATCCATTGGCCGTGTAAGTTTTAGCGCTGAAAAAATCGCTGAAAATGGACAGGAGCTGATCAACGCATTAGTAAAACTAAAACCATCTTCTTCAAAAGGAACTTACCTGAAAGGCGTTAGCATGGCCAGTACCATGAGCCCGGGCATTTTAATTGATACAAAATCTGTTCAAAATTAATCTGCCCCATTGGCGGATGACAAAAAATATTTGTTATGACAAAACAGGAAAAAAACGACGTAATTGAAGTACTGAAAGGAAAATTTTCTCAGTATAATAATTTTTACGTTACCGATACAGAAAGCTTAACAGTGGCCCAAATCACTCAGTTACGCAGACATTGCTTTAACAAGCAAGTAGAAATGAAAGTTGCAAAAAACACACTTATTAAAAAAGCATTGGAAAGTTTGGATGCTGAAAAATATGCAGGTGTTTACGATTCATTACACAAGGTAACCGCTTTATTGTTTAGCGAAAATCCGAAAGAACCAGCTTTAATTTTAAGCGGTTTTAGGAAAGAAAGCAAAAGTGAAAAGCCGGTATTAAAAGTAGCATTCATTAATGGGGATGTATTTGTGGGCGACAATCAATTGAAAGCTTTAACACAAATCAAAACCAAGAATGAATTAATTGGTGAAGTTATTGGATTATTGCAGGCACCAATTCAACGTGTATTGGGCGCTTTGCAAAACAAGGATGCAGCTAAAGAAGCAGTAGCTGAAGAAGTTGCAGCAGTTGTTGAAGCTCCAGTAGCAGAAGCCGCAGTAGAAGCTCCGGTAGCAGAAGCTCCAGCAGCAGAGGCAGCACCAGAAGCACCAGCTGCTGATGCAACAGATGCAGCCGCCAAAACACCGGCAGCTGAGTAATTTAGTATTAAATTGAAAGCAGTAAATCTTTCAATTGATAATATAAAACAACAATTTTTTTAAACATTCCGACGGATTCACCTTGGTGGATATGAAGCCGGAAAAAATCAAAACATTATGGCAGACGTAAAAGCATTAGCTGAAAACCTGGTAGGTTTAACAGTAAAAGAAGTTCAGGAATTAGCTGAATTTTTAAAATCAGAATATGGTATTGAACCAGCTGCTGCTGCAGTTGTAGTAAGTGCTGGTGGCGGCGAAGCTGCTGCTGTTGAAGAAAAAACATCTTTTGATGTTATCTTGAAAGCTGCAGGTCCTAACAAATTAGCAGTTGTAAAAATCGTTAAAGAATTAACAGGATTGGGATTGAAAGAAGCTAAAGATTTAGTTGATGGCGCTCCAAAACCAGTTAAAGAAGGCGTTGATAAAGCAACCGCTGAAGAATTAAAAACCAAATTAACAGAGGCGGGTGCTGTTGTTGAGATTGCTTAATTAATTCAGTAAAAAAT
>JANPAP010000426.1:0-9654 GCA_031429975.1 Chitinophagaceae bacterium | reverse complement strand
AAAATATTAGTTATCAGTTTGTTGCTTTTTGTTTTTGATGCAAATCTTTTTGCACAAAAAAAATCGGGCAGTCAGGAAAAAAAAGATTCAACAAAAGAGTTATTAAACAGTGCTCTTTTTAGTAACCTGCAATTTAGAAGTGTAGGCCCCGCCATCACTTCAGGGCGAATTGCTGACATTGCTGTTAATCCAAAAAATCACAGCGAATATTATGTGGCTGCTGCAGCAGGCGGTGTTTGGAAAACAGAAAACGCCGGTATCACCTTTAATCCCATTTTTGAAGGAGAAGGATCTTTTTCAATCGGTTGTCTGGCCATCGATCCCAATAATACCAATGTGGTTTGGGTAGGCAGTGGCGAAAATAATAACCAGCGTAGTTTGAATTATGGCGATGGTTTATACAAATCGGAAGATGGTGGAAAAAGTTTTAAAAATGTAGGATTAAAAAATTCGGAACACATTGGCCGCATTGCCATCGACCCAACCAACAGCGATATTGTTTTTGTTGCAGCTTATGGTCCGGTTTGGAGTTCGGGTGGCGACAGAGGAATTTACAAAACCACCGATGGCGGAAAAAACTGGAAACAGGTTTTATCAATCAGTGAGTTTACAGGTTGCAATGAAGTGATGGTTGATCCCCGGAATCCGATGATTGTTTATGCGGCAGCTCACCAGCGCCAACGAAAAGTTTTTACGTATATCGGTGGCGGACCAGAGTCGGCTTTATATAAAAGTACAGATGGCGGCAACAGTTGGAACAAGATGATGAAAGGCTTGCCAGAAGGCGATTTGGGAAGAATCGGGTTGAATTATTCACCAGTAAATCCGGATGTATTGTTTGCCGTTGTAGAAGCCACAAAAGATAAAGGCGGTGTGTTTAAAAGTACCGATCGAGGTGCAAGTTGGGAAAAGCAAGGTGGCTATTCCACTTCAGGAAATTATTACCAGAAAATTTATTGCGATCCTAAAGACATCAACAAGGTTTTTGTAATCAATTCTTACTTCGGTGTTAGTATGGATGGCGGAAAAACATTTAGTAACCTGGGTGAAAAAAGTAAGCATATCGATAATCATGTTATCTGGATTGATCCGGAAAATACCCAGCATTATTTAGTGGGTACTGATGGCGGCGTTTACGAAACTTTTGATGCCGCTGCCAACTGGAATTTTAAAGCCAATTTACCGGTAACACAATTTTATAAAGTAGCAACCGATAATGCTTTTCCATTTTATAATATTCATGGTGGTACACAGGATAACTTTAGTATTGGCGGGCCTTCCCGTACATTAAGTGCCAACGGAATTTTTAATTCTGATTGGTATTTTACCAGTATTGGCGATGGTTTCGAAAGCCAGGTAGATCAAAGCAATCCGGATATTATTTATGCCCAGGCACAGTATGGCGCCTTATCAAGGTTTGATAAAAAAAGCGGCGAATATTTGTATATCCAACCGCAGGAAAGAGCCGGTGAAGCAGCCTTTCGTTGGAACTGGGATGCACCTTTAGTGCTTTCTCAATTTGATAATAAGCGGTTGTATTTTGCAGCCAACAAAGTTTTTAGAACCGATGACCGGGGTAATACCTGGAAAGAAATCAGTGAAGATTTAACCCGGCAAATTGACCGGAACAAATTACCGGTGATGGGAAAAATTTGGAGTATGGATGCCATTGCAAAAAACCAGAGCACCGATATTTATGGAAATATTACGGCACTAACAGAAAGTAAACTGGATGAAAATTTATTGTATGCCGGTACCGATGATGGCCTGTTACAGGTAACCACCGATGGCGGAAAAAACTGGACAAAGATTGATAATATTGCCGGCGTACCCGAGCGTACTTATGTAAACCAAATCATCGCATCGCAGCATGATAAAAACGTTGCCTATGTAACCTTCAATCATCACCGCTACGGCGATTTTCATCCCTATATTTATAAAACAACTGATGCCGGAAAAACATGGAATGCCATTCAGCATAATTTGCCTGAAAGAGGCACTGCTTATACCATTGCAGAAGATCATGTAAATAATAAATTGCTTTTTGTGGGTACCGAATTTGGTGTTTATTTCAGCATTGATGGCGGACAAAAATGGATTCAGTTAAAAGCTGGTTTACCCACTATTGCCATCCGTGATATCGACATTCAAAAAAGAGAAAACGATTTGGTGCTGGCAAGTTTTGGAAGAGGGTTTTATATTCTGGAAGATTACAGTGTGTTGCGGAATTTAAAGAATGAAGATTTAGAAAAAGCCGCATTGCTGTTTCCCATAAAAGATGCACAGATGTATATCCAGTCGATGCCATTGGGTGTAAGAGGAAAAGGTTTTCAGGGCGAAAGTTTTTTTACAACACCCAATCCTAAACCGGGTGCTGTGTTTACTTATTATTTAAAAGAGGATATTAAAACCATCAAAGAAAAACGAGAAGCAGCCGAGGCAGAAAAAACTAAAAAAGGCGAAACGGTTTATTATCCTTCCATTGATTCCTTAAGACTGGAAGATCAACAACCGGCGCCACATTTATTATTTACGGTTACCGATGAATCAGGAAACGTTGTTCGCCGGATAAAGACGGCTGCAAAAAAAGGTTTGAAAAGAATCAGTTGGGATTTTCGTACAGCGCCATTTGGCTCCATTAACTTAACGCCATTTGATGAGAGTTTTGCTTTCAGCTCACCCGATATTGGCTACATGGCTTTGCCCGGCAATTACAAAGTATCATTAAGCAAATTCGAAGATGGACAATACAGTGAATTGGTAGCTCCGCAATCTTTTAAAACGGTTGCATTAAACAATGCAACATTACCTGCCACCGATAAAAAAGCGCTGGATGAATTTTCAAAAAAATTGGCAGCGTTAAGTCGTGTTGCAGGCGCCGCCGATGATTACAGGGCTGAGTTGGTAAATAAAATGAAATATATTAAACAGGCAGTAATTGAAACCCCCAAACAAAAACTGGATATTGCAACTGCCATTGCTGCCATTGATAAAAGATTAACGGAGTTTAATAATAAATTTAATGGCGATGCAACCCTTGCCCGCAGGGAGTTTGAAACTGTACCATCTTTAAATGGGCGGATCAACTTTGTAATTGGTTCTTTATGGAACAGTACTGCTGCGCCAACACAAACCCAGATGATGTCGTATACTATTGCTGAAAATGATTTTACCGCTTTGTATAATGAATTAAAAAAATTAGATACCGATATAAAAAATCTGGAACAGGAACTGGAGAAAAACGATGCACCCTACACGCCGGGAAGAATGCCGGAGTGGAAGCATAATTAATAAAATTGTACGCAAATAAAAAAGGCTGTCTCATAAGCCCAAAAAAATAACCGCAAAGACGCAAAGGCGCAGAGAAATAAAGTTTATTCAACTTGTAAAATCTGCACCTTTGCGTCTCTGCGGTTAAAAAAATATTGGAGACAGTCTCTTTTGTTTTGATATTTTTAAAAAAAACTAATCGGTTATTTCCGCTAATACATTTTCAATTCTTTCACTCAATTCTTCAAAACCGATATAGCCTTTTGCCAGCAAATGAAATTTAGTTTCGGATTGCTGCAACAGTACTGCTGGAAATCCGGTAACATCTAATTGTTTGCAAAGTGCAAATTCATATTGGGCGGCTTCCAGGTATTCATCCGATTTTAGTTTGCTAAAAAATGCTTCCGGTTGTATGCTGTATTTTTCCAACAGGTGTTGGTAGGCTTCATCATCATCCAGATCCCTTCCTTCAAAATTTAATGCATATTGTAAATCAAATGCAATTTCCAATTGCCTTTCGGGATAATATTCTTTAAAAATACAAAGTGCAATGGCAGGTTTTTCCGAGTTCATTTGCCAATCACTTTTATCGGGATTGTTGATATGCCACAAAAAATCGGAACCAAATTTAATGCCTGTTAGTTCCTCTACTCTTTGATACGATCCTAATATAAATGCGGCCGTTTTTTCAATGGGCACTACGGCTTCGTTTATCAACATGCCGCCACTCAATATTTCAAAATCAAATTGGTTTTTATATTTCAATTCAATTTGTTTTAGTACCGGGCTAAATCCATAACACCATCCGCAATAGGCATCGTAACAATAAATCAATACTGGTTTCATGGGGCAAAGTTAATCATTGAAAAAAGATTGCGCCTTGCAATTGCTGCAAATAGTTTTTACATTTAATTCTTCCTATTTATTTCACGCCAATAAAAACTTCAACCATGCGTATCGCTACATTCAATACCGAAAATTTATTTTCACGAGCCAAGGTTTTAAATTTTAAAAACAATGCAGATGGAGATAAAATTCTTGCAGAAATTGGCAACCTGCAAAATGAACTGGAAAAGAAAGTATATGATAAAGCGGCTATTTTAAAACTGTATAATGCATTAAAGGAGTTTATTGAAATTGCCGAAGAAAGAGGCAAGCTTTTTAAAAGAAAATTGTTTGCAATAATTGCTGTGCAGGCAAACGGTGTTGATGATTGGGATGGCAGCATTGTTTTTAAAAGAGATAAATTTTCGGATATGGCAAGGTCAAATTCAGCACTGGTAATAAATGCGCTAAAAGCGGATGTGCAATGTTTGGTTGAGGTAGAAAACCGGGATGTGATTGATAGTTTTAACAGTGACCTGTTGGATAAAAAATTTCCTTTTAATATGTTGATTGATGGCAATGACCCCAGGGGAATTGATGTGGGATTGCTTACAAGGTATCCCATTAAAAATATCCGTACGCATATTTTTGATAAGGAAAAACCCGGCAGTAAAAGTTTTATTTTTAGCCGGGATTGCCTGGAGGTAGAACTAGCTGTTACTAAAAACCAATCGCTGCATGTTTTATGCAATCATTTTAAAAGTAAGGGGTTTAGCGCTTCTCAAAAAACTGCCGATTTAAGAAGAGCCTTGCAGGCAAAAACAGTAAGTGATATTTTAAAAAACAAGTACGACCTCAGCAAAGATTGGGTAATTGTTTTAGGCGATTTTAATGATACCCCCGACTCAAAACCTTTGCAGCAATTATTAAACACCCCCAATCTTTTTGATGTGTTGCAATTAAAATTTGGCAGTGATATGAACCAGCGCTACACTTATTTTTTTAAACAAAAAATACAGATCGATTTTATTTTGGTAAGCAAATCCTTACAACAATTTTTTAAAGATGCCGGCGTAGAAAGACGGGGCATGTTTGATTTAAATAAAATAAGTAAGGGTGCCGAAAAAAGTTTTGACACGGTTACTGCAGCCTCCAATGCAGCTTCGGATCATGCTGCTGTATGGGCCGAATTTGCACTTTAATCAAACACAATCGTTTTGTTTTTATAAATCAACACCCGGTCTTCAATTACCAATTGCAATGCCTTTGCCAATACTGCTGTTTCAATTTCCTTACCCGATCGGATCATATCTTCTACAGTAAAAGTGTGCGTAACCGGTATAATTTGTTGTGCAATGATGGGGCCTTCATCTAAATCATTTGTTACAAAATGCGCCGTGGCGCCAATTAATTTTACGCCCCTTTCATATGCTTGCCGGTAGGGGCTTGCACCAATAAAGGCCGGTAAAAAAGAGTGGTGAATATTGATAATATTGTTATTAAATTTTTCAACAAAAGAAGGCGAAAGAATCCGCATAAATTTTGCCAAAACCAAAAAATCGGCTTGGTATTTTTTTATAATTTCCAACAGCGAATTTTCAAAATCAGGCTTCGAAATATGTTGATGCGATACCAAATGAAATGGGATGCTGAACCGTTGACAAACTTCTTCCAAATCGGGATGATTTCCTATTACCGCTTCAACCATTGCGCCCAATGTTTTAAAATGATTGCGGATAAGAATATCACTCAAGCAATGGTATTCTTTAGTAACCATTACCAACATTTTTTTATGGGGTGATGGGTTTACAGTAATAGCTGCAGCAGCAGGCAGTATCCGAATTAACTCAGCAAGAATTAAATCGGGTTGCTGGTTGTTATCCACAACAATGCGAACAAAAAAACGATTGTCATTCGTGTCAACATGCTCCCTCATTGATACGATGTTGATGGCATGTTTTGCCAACACATCGGCAATGGCAGCAACCAAGCCTACCCTGTCGTTACATTGTATCAATATTACCATCTGCTATTTTTTATGTTGTGGATTAATGTGCTGCCAGCCAGTTATCACCCATGCCAATTTCTGCATCGGTTGGTACATCGTTGGGTAAGGCCAATGCGTTTTGCATGCAATCCAAAATCACCGGTTTTATTAAATCCAGTTCATCTTTATGTGCATCAAAAACCAATTCATCATGTACCTGCAACAGCATTTTAGATTTGAAATTATTTTTTTTAAATGCTGCGTCAATTTTTATCATGGCCAGTTTTATCATATCGGCTGCACTGCCTTGTATGGGTGAGTTGATGGCGTTTCTTTCGGCAAAACCTCTAACGGTAAAGTTGGCCGAGTTGATGTCTTTCAGCCAGCGCTTTCGACCCATCAATGTTTCAACATAACCGTTTTGTTTTGCAAAGTTGATGGTATCATCCATGTATTTCTGGATGTTGGGAAACTGCATTTTGTAATTTTCGATTATTTCTTTTGCCTCGGTACGGCTGATGCCCAAATTTTCGGCAAGGCCAAAAGCACCTTGTCCGTAAATGATGCCGAAGTTTACACTCTTGGCTTTGTAACGCATTTCTTTTGTTACTTCATTTTCATCAACGTTAAACACTTTTGCGGCTGTTGCGGTATGAATATCTTTTCCGGATTTAAAAGCGGCACACATATTTTCATCGCCACTGATGGCGGCAACAATGCGTAATTCTATCTGGGAATAATCTACCGACAACAATAAAAATTCTTCACTTCTTGGAATGAAAGCTTTTCTTATTTCACGTCCCTTTTCGGTACGAACAGGAATGTTTTGCAGGTTGGGATTTACGCTGCTTAATCTGCCGGTAACCGCTACTGCCTGTGCATAGGAAGTGTGCACCCTGCCTGTTTTTGGATTGATCAATAATGGCAAAGCATCCACATAAGTATTCTTGAGTTTGGTCAATTCCCTGAAGGCAAGAATGTCATCACAAATTTTATTGGTAACCGCCAGTTTTGTCAATACATCTTCGCCGGTTGCGTATTGGCCGGTCTTTGTTTTTTTTGCTTTGGGATCCAGTTTTAATTTGTCAAACAACACTTCGCCCAATTGTTTTGGGCTTGCCAAATTAAACCGAACGCCTGCTTGCTCATATACCAACTCTTCACTTTTCTTTGCATCAATTTCAAGCTCTTTGCTGTAACTGTTTAAAAAACCTTCATCAATCCGGATGCCTTCAAACTCCATATCAGCAAGCACTTTCACCAATGGGTTTTCCACTTCGTAAAAAACTTTTTCTACTTCCTTTGTTTTCAAAAGGGGTAAAAAAATATTTTTTAATTGCAGGGTGATGTCGGCATCTTCTGCTGCATATTCTTTTATTTTTTCAATCTCAACATCCCTCATATTTCCCTGGCCTTTTCCTTTTTTACCAATCAATTCTTCAATATGCACCGTCTCGTAACCCAGGTATTTTTCGCTTAAGGCATCCATACTTCTTTTGCCATCGGGTTCAATTACATAATGCGCCAGCATGGTATCAAAAGTATTTCCTTTCAATTCAAAGCCATACCATTTCAGCATCAATATATCGTACTTAATATTCTGGCCAATCCATGTGATTGTTTGCTGATTAAAAAGTTGATTGAGTTGATTGAGAATTGCAATTGTTTTTTCTTTTTCCGGGGGACAAGGAATATAATATCCCTCTCCCGATTTTATTGAAAAGCTTAGCCCTACCAGTTCTGCTTCGTTTGCATCGAGACCGGTTGTTTCGGTATCAAAACAAATTTCTGTTTCTTTAATTGCCGCTTGAATGAATTGTTCAATGGCTGTTTCATCATTTAATAAAATATAATTGTGCGGCGTATTATTAATATTCTTGTCAACAGTTAAGGATTCTTCTGATAAATCGGCAGCAATAATTGCAGTAGATTTTGCGGAAGCAGGAACCGGGTCACCAAATAAATCCATTTGAGGTGAAACTGGTTTTTGTTTTGAATTATTGCTGTTGGTTTCTGCAGCTCCATTATCATTAGACGATTCTCCATCCTCTCCCAAAATTCTTTTTGTAAGTGTTTTAAATTCCAATTCGGCAAACACTTCTTTCAGCGCCTCTTTATTTATTTCTTTCAGTCTGAAATTTTCTTCATGAAATTCTGTTGGCACATTTAAAATGATGGTGGCTAATTTTTTACTCATCAGCGCCATTTCTTTTCCGGCTCTTACTTTTTCGCCTATCGATCCTTTTATTTTATCAGCATTCTCCAGAATATTTTCTATCGTCTCGTATTCGGCCAACAATTTGGCAGCAGTTTTTTCGCCTACTCCTTTTATACCAGGAATATTATCCACCGCATCACCCATCAAACCCAGCATATCAATTACCTGGTCTACATTTTTAATGCCCCATTTTTCGCAAACTTCTTTGGGCCCTAAAATTTCAAAATTTCCACCCTGATAGGGCGGTTTGTAAATTTTAATATGCTCACTAACTAATTGTCCGTAATCCTTATCGGGAGTAACCATGTACACATCGTATCCTTCTTTTTCGGCCTGTTTTGCCAATGCACCAATTACGTCATCGGCTTCATAACCATCAATGGCAATAACCGGAATATTCATGGCTTCAATAATGCGTTTGATATCCGGCACAGCCGATGAAATATCTTCCGGAGTTTCTTGCCGGTTGGCTTTGTAATCTGCAAAATCAATATGCCTTTCTGTTGGCGCATGGGTATCAAAACACACAGCCATGTGGGTGGGTTTTTGATTGTTGATGAGTTCTATTAATGTATTGGTAAAACCAAATTGTGCACTTGCATTGCGGCCCTTACTGGTAATTCGTGGGCTGCGGATTAATGCATAATATGCCCTGAAAACAAGTGCATAAGCATCTAATAAAAATAATTTTTTTTGCATGGGGTAAAAGTAACTTATTAATGAATAGGGTAAAAGTTGACAGGCAATAAAATACAAAGCCACTCATTTTTGGAGTGGCTTTGTATAAATATAATCGAGATATTTAAAATCTGGTATCAATAAACATGGGTAGCATTGCCCTCCAGGTGGGCCAGTCGTGTTTCCATTCGTTACCCCAAACGCTTAGTTCGTAAGTGATGCCTTTATTATACAAAACGCCTGCAAATTCTTTTGCAGCATCTGGATCTTCGTAATCGCCGGAACCAGTTAGGATATGAATGTGTTTGCTGCTGCGGATTTTTTCCAAAATATTATGATCGCTCAGATTGGGTACATAATGTATGGGTGAATTAAAATACACCTGCTCATCATAAAATCCTTTTGTGTATTCCTCCAAATTATAAACGCCACTCATAGCAATTACGCCATCAATTAAATCGGGCCTTTTTAAAAAAAGATTCATGCTGTGCAAGGCGCCGAATGATGCACCTGCAATGATTATGGGTGTGCCTTCGGAAGTATTGTTTTTAATAAAAGGAATGACTTCGTTGTAGATATAATTATTAAACTGGTTGTGGCGGATGGCTTTGTGTTCGCCCTGCATTTCGTTATTGAGCCAACTTTCATTATTGATACTGTTTACCGAAAATACTTT